>NZ_JYOQ01000051.1:0-675 GCF_000960545.1 Vibrio sp. S457-15
TAAAGACAAACATTGAGAACTTTACAAACAACAATAAATTGTTGTTTTGTCAGCTTTCCAAATTGTTAAAGAGCTAATCACTTCTAATGAAGTAACCATTTTTAAAAGCACTCATCGAATGCGCTTAAAGATGGTGGGCGATACCGGGCTCGAACCAGTGACCCCCTGCTTGTAAGGCAGGTGCTCTCCCAACTGAGCTAATCGCCCATTGTGTCAAAATATGGTGGAGCTATGCGGGATCGAACCGCAGACCTCCTGCGTGCAAGGCAGGCGCTCTCCCAGCTGAGCTATAGCCCCATATTTTGAGTTTTAATTCCTAATGGAAGGAATGGTGGGTCGTGCAGGATTCGAACCTGCGACCAATTGATTAAAAGTCAACTGCTCTACCAACTGAGCTAACGACCCAATGGTATCCCGTAGGGGAGTCGAACCCCTGTTACCGCCGTGAAAGGGCGGTGTCCTAGGCCTCTAGACGAACGGGACACTGGATTGAAGAGTTTGGGAACTCTTCTTCTCTTTACTTTATAAACCGTATCAATCTGTGTGGGCACTCATCGTGAGTAATCATCGTTTAAGGAGGTGATCCAGCGCCAGGTTCCCCTAGCGCTACCTTGTTACGACTTCACCCCAGTCATGAACCACAAAGTGGTAAGCGTCCCCCCGAAGGTTAAACTA
>NZ_JYOQ01000052.1:0-5706 GCF_000960545.1 Vibrio sp. S457-15
TGCCAATTTTGAATTTTTACCACGCTAGTTAACACTGAAATTGAACGTCGATACGACAATTTCAACTTTGAGCTTTTACCACTAGATCTTGCGATATAGCTGCGTTTTTCCTCTTGCAAACTAACGCTGCGTTAAGGGGTGAATGCCGCATAAACCAAGCTTCCGCAGACCACTTTCACCACCAAAACTCACTGCAAACCAAAAATGCCACGCGGCATGAATCCCGCTTAAACGCCTTGTTATGCTTAAGCTTCAATGGCTTACGTTTTACTAAAAACAAGATTAACTCGACTTTGATTCACAAACAAAAGCCAAAACGTAGAAAACCGAAATGAATCATAGTTTTGATAATCAGGCTCGGAATTTGGGCAAATCTGGTTTGAAGTTTGAAAACCTAAAAATGGATTTCTGATTGAGCCAACCGCCCTAACCTCGCGCTTGCCAAAAAATTGATTGAGGCAACTCTCTGAATTTCCAGCGCCAAAGAATAAGTGTCCGAAAAACAGCGCTCAAAAAAGCCAACTTGCCGACAAGCACCGAACTGAAAAGCCGAGGGAACAAAGAAAAACCATAACCAACTGATTTTACTTGATTAAGCATAACGCCGCATTAAGGGGTGAACAACGCAAACCACCCGACCTAAACTATTGTGCCGTAGACACTAAAGCTGATTCAAACCAAAACTGCCAAGCGTTGTGAATCCCTCTTGAATGCTTTGTTATGCGCACTTTTTTAGATAACGTCCCTGAGGGTGCTTTCTACCAAAACACCCGCGATAAACTTGAGTTTTACTGCCTTTGTATAACTTAGTTGAAAACCCAACTCTACGTTACAGTCAACCAAGTCGCCTTGAGGCAATTCAAATATTCCTGAGTACCAACTCGCAAACAAAGGCTCATTATCAACAAGGCGATATTTCCCTTCTAGGTTAACCAAATATAGCTTGTTACCTTGTACTTCCCAGGTTGCAATATAATTACGCCAGCAAGCTGTCGAAAAATAGATACCGCTTGAATCGATACTTTCAAGCTCGCTAAGACTCAACTCCTCAATCTTCGAATTATCGACGGGAAAACCCAAACAAAAAGGCATTTGATATTCGGAGCCTAAATATTTGCAATTATCCTTTACTTGATTTGTCATGTAGCCTCCGCACCGGCAGTTCGCATAACGCCCTGTTAAGGTGTGAGCAACGCAATACCGATGCCGCCGCATGCCACCTTAATCACTTAAACCAACGCATAGTAAAAATGCCACGCGTTGCGAATCACTCTTAAACAGTTTGTTAGGGCAATCGATACTCCGATACCTCGTCTAATGCCAAATCGATAATGTTTATGTGATTTCGTAGCGTATCTATTATCGACTTTATTAGCAGAGTGCCAATATATAAACCTCCTAGAAAGGAAACAGCCCAAATATGAACAAGATTCAAGGTATCACTTTCTATTTTTGGTAGCTGAGTATATGTGTAGTAAAGCATAAACAAAGCAGGGAAAATACCTAGTTTGTCCATTGCACCAACCAAAAAGCTCATCCGCCCTGAGAGGAATAGAATTCTCTTTTCAAATAGACCTTTCACATGCTTTAAAGACGTTACATTGAACTTAGCAAGATCTCTTGCTAAGTCGAAAGCTGATTGACTATTCGCCTTGATCGCACTGAGCGCGCTTCGCTTTGCAGAGAACAAGAATGATAATGCGCCTATGGCAGTAGATAATACATATCCCACCACAAATAAGTAGCAAAGCATCACTGAATATATGGCGTACTCTTTCTGACCAAAGAATAATAGAGCAAATGTTACAACTAAACATAGAAAAGAAAGCAATAACGACCATTTTTCTAAAGAGGACTCGAAGAAGTACTTGGGCAAAGGTCCAAACTTTGGCTCTGTTGCAATAAACATGTCTATTATTTCATTAACGTCTGAATTCATACTTTCCTCGACTGCCCTAACGCCGCATTAAGGTGTGAGCGACGCTTGGCTATACTTGAGCGAAGCGAAACTGCCAAGCGTTGCGAATCACTCTTAAATGCTTTGTTAGCACTTTATCTCGCTTGGTAGATAAACTCTCGATGGTACTTTAAGTACTGAGCTGTTTCTTTACTCAAGCTGCGAAGTTTTAAACTGTGCTCAACATTCAATGCCGTTAGCGCTGAAGGGTCTAGTGATTCGGAAATTAAAATTTTCCCATTCTCATCAAAACTAATCATGCCACTATCGAACAAGGTATCCAGATTTGGTGTCAGCAACAAGCCATTGTAAGGATCTAATCGTTCTTCATTTGAAGAATCACGCCAAGGTTTTATATGCGAAGCTTTTAAGAGCCCAACTTGCTCGCACCCAGTTACAGAACATCTTTTCCAAAGATCGATTAAGGTTTTTCGATACTTACCCTGTCCCCTGCGACTACTAACTAAACGCTCCACTTCTGTTTCAGTAAGTTTATCAAGTTCACCACTTGCTTTAGCGTCTGCTATTTCGTCTTCTGGGTTTCTCAAGTAGAGTGGCTTTAATTCTGACAAACGAATCAAAAAAGAGCGCATGGATTCTTTTGTTTGAAACCCAAATGGGATTCCAAATGGTATAGGCTGCTCCCCTCGGTTGAGTCTTTTAGGAAACTTGCGCATGCTAGACTTGTGATTCAATGAACCTGTAGTCTCTACTCCATCGAGCAAAGCTAGTTCATTTTTGTAGAATTCTGCACGAGGATGGATCACTAACCCCGAAGGTTTCGCTCCAGCCTGTTTATTAATGTAAACGTATTGTTTTAGCGATGGTAAAAAGAACTGAATCGCATATTTAACTTCATGCCTTTCAGTAGCTTTGAACTCACTCAGTACTTCTTCTATTTCTTTTAATGTGATCATTTACCAACTCTCGAAAGTGCTAACGCCGCGTTAAGGGGTGAATGCCGCATAAACCAAGTTTCCGCAGACCACTTTCACCACAAAAATCACCGCAAACCAAAAATGCCACGCGGCATGAATCCCGCTTAAACGCCTTGTTATGTTTATTTAGCCTGAGATTTCAGACCGTTAATTGCATCAGACACGGACTCAAACTGAATTTTTGTCAAGCATACCTCTGAACGACAAAACTCATGCGACTGAATAAGTTTTGATGCTTGTTCCGCTGTAACTTGAACCTGCTCATTCGCCAGATTAACTTCTGCATCATTGATAATTATCGAAAAAGTGTTTCCAACAGAATCAATAACTCGATCATTTTGGCATAAAATCAAATTTGAACACTCACGGTTCAAATCACTCTCAGATGCAAGATAAACTAGTTCATCATCGCCATCCAGTTTCAGAATACATGGCCAACTGATCATGATTTTCTCCGATAAACATAACGCTGCGTTAAGGGGTGAATGCCGCATAAACCAAGCTTCCGCAGACCACTTTCACCACCAAAACTCAACGCAAACCAAAAATGCCACGCGGCATGAATCCCACTTGAACGCCTTGTTATGTTTAAGACTCAAAGGGTTAAGTTTTGCGATACCAAGAGCTTAACTCGACTTATCTTTGAAAACCAAAACCAGACACTAAAAAACTGAATTAACTCATAATTTTGAATCTTCTGACTTTAAGTTTTAACGTTAGAAACCGAAAGCTGGTGCTCAAACGTTGAAACTAACATCGCTTCATTCGACTCACAAACGCACTGAACTTTAATGAGGCAACTCTCTGAATTTTTAGCGCCCACGAATTGGAGTCCAGAAAACAGCGACCACTAAACGTAACTTGCCGACAAGACCAAAATTGGAAAGCTGCGAAAACAAAAAAAAGATGCAACCAACTGACTTTACGTGACTAAACATAACGCTGCGTTAAGGGGTGAATGCCGCATAAACCAAGTTTCCGCACACCACTTTCACCACAAAAATCACCGCAAACTAAAAATGCCACGCGGCATGAATCCCGCTTAAACGCCTTGTTATGTTTAAGACTCAAAGGGTTAAGTTTTACGATACCAAGAGCTTAACTCGACTTACCTTTGAAAACCAAAACCAGACTCTAATAAGCTGAATTAACTCATAAATTTAGTCGTAATGACTTTGAGTTTTAGCGTGAGAAACCGAAAGCTGGTGCTCAAACGTTGAAACTAACATCACTTCATTCGACTCACAAACGCACTGAACTTTAATGAGGCAACTCTCTGAATTTTTAGCGCCCACGAATTGGAGTCCAGAAAACAGCGACCACTAAACGTAACTTGCCGACAAGACCAAAATTAGAAAGCTGAGAAAGCAAAGAAAAGATGCAACCAACTGATTTTACGTGACTAAACATAACGCCCTGTTAAGGGGTGAGCAACGCAATACAAAAGCTCCTGCATACCACCTTAACCACTAAAATCAACGCATAGTAAAAATGCCACGCGTTGCGAATCCCTCTTGAACAGTTTGTTATGTGTTGGGTAGCTGGACAGATAATTCACTTTCGTTTTGTACCAATTCTAACGTCATTCTCTTCTCATGAACCACGCTAAGAAAAACATTAATCACGCTTACAAGCTGCATATAATACAATTCCTTTTTACTTTCTCTGTCTGAAGCAAAGAAGAACCCAGCGCAAACATGATTGTCAGGAACAAACGGTGAAAAATGATTGCTATGTACAAATTGATTACATAAAGCCTCCAAACTAAGTTGCTTTGAGCCGCCAGAGAAAAGCTGGTAGTCATTGATGAACCTATTTTGTTCAGATTTTTCTGCTTTGGGGTACGTCGTGATTTTCCAGTTAAGGCTTATGACGTTATTTGGCAGTAAACCGCTTTCTTTCAATTTACGGATAGAGTAAAAGCCAAGGAAAATAGATTTTTCGACCGAGAATTCAAGCTCGTCATTCCAATCATTTGTTCGATAGAGCTTTTCAAGAGATGTGGCTGATTGCTCTAGCTCAGCTAACCAATAACTTTTCAATCGACTGTCAATCATAAAACCTCTTAAACACATAACGCCCTGCTAAGGGGTGAACAACGCAATACAGAATCCGCTGCATACCACCTTAATCACTAAAATCAACGCATAGTAAAAATGCCACGCGTTGTGAATCCCTCTTGAGCAGTTTGTTAGTTTGCAGACCCAAAGGGTTGATTTTACGTTATTTTAAACTTTGCGAACAACAAACTTTATGTACTTTGATGCACTTAAGTCAGGCGTAGTCTCAAAGCGGCTAGTCAATGAAACCACTTGGAACAAACAACGCCGCAGAAAACGAACTCACAACACCAAAAGCGCTTTTGGAAAACCAATCTCACAATGCGGACTTTCAACAAAGTCACTGAAACCACGTGGAACTTACCACACCAGAGAAAACGTCATTTCAGCGAGTAAATCGGCTTTTGTACCAACAAACTCAACGAGCAGAGTTTCAGCAAAAAAGTTCAACTCAGTTAACCCAAAAGTCGCCGCACCAAAGAACAAATCAACCGTTGAAGCGATGCCAATTTTGGATTATCACCACGCTAGTTAACACTGAAATTGAACGCCGATACGACAATTTCGACTTTGAGCTTTTACCACTAGATCTTGCGATATAGCTGCGTTTTTCCTCTTGCAAACTAACGCCTTGCTAAGGTGTGAGTAACGCAATACAAAAGCTACCGCACAGCGCCTTAATCACCATAAGCCACCGCAAAGTAAAAATGCCACGCGTTACGAATCACTCTTAAGCAATTTGTTAGTACAT
>NZ_JYOQ01000053.1:0-379 GCF_000960545.1 Vibrio sp. S457-15
GTCTAAAACCAGTTCACGTAGAGAGCTGCTTACTGTTGGTACGCCCAGCTCAGCCGGTAGGCAGTACACCATTTCCATTTTTGCGCTACGAGCACGAACAGCACCAAACTTGGTCAGCATACGTGAAACTTTAGATTGGTTAATGCTTTCAAAGCCTTGCTGCTTGAGAGCGTCAACAATTTCACCCTGTGAGCCAAAGCTCTCTTCTTTTAGCAGGGCTTTAAAGGCGCGTACTAGGTTATCTTGTTTCTCTGAATTGCGAATAGTCATTATGATTATCTTAGTACGTGTCAGCACTTTTGCATATTCTCGCATATATATTCATGCAGTGCCAAAAAGTCCCGGCATTCTGTTAGTTGCATCACTGTAAACCATAAAC
>NZ_JYOQ01000054.1:0-393 GCF_000960545.1 Vibrio sp. S457-15
CCATAATCAGAATGCGTGCGTTTTTACCGGCTTGGACCACAGGGTTGGCTCCAAGAGGTAAACTCTCAGCGCATATTTGGCACGCGCGCGCTTGTTGGAGTAGATTCTCTAGAGACATCAATCTTTAATACCCTATCTCGAAATCCACTTGATTGTTTAATGAGAAACCATCGCGCCAAAGTCGATAATTGTCGGCAAAAATGTCGACCACCTGTTCAGGAAAGCTCAATGCGGCACTGTGTGGCGTGATGGTCACTTGCGGTAACTACCAAATCGGATGCGCTGGTGGCAGTGGTTCTTGCTCAAACACGACCAAGAAAGCGTGTCCTACCCAACGATTATTTATGGCGTGCAGCAGGCTGGCTTCATCCAACACATCTCCTCTACCTACAG
>NZ_JYOQ01000055.1:0-421 GCF_000960545.1 Vibrio sp. S457-15
TTCCAGAACATCGTTAGTCGGAGTCATGATGCGAGTGTAGATATTACCCAGCCCTTCCAAGTTAAACAGATCAGCGCCGTGCTGCGCGTGATCAAACTCGTACGCCACCGTTTGATAAATCGGCGTCGCGCCAGATTTAGTGGTAGGGTCAGTTTCGTATCCAAAATGGATGCATAGCGTTTCGTCTTTCATGTTCTTCCTTGAGCGTCATCGAGATAAATCGTGGACTTATCATGTCGACTTTTTAACCACAGAGCCTCGTTATGGGTCACATTGCCTAAGTCCAGAATCGTTTATGAAATTGAAAAATGTAACATTTTTGATATTCATCGATGGGTATAACTTGCGCTTGATTGAAAGTCTTTAATCTTGTTGATAATCCTCCTTCAATATGAACTAAAGTTAATTTGCCCTATTGCGT
>NZ_JYOQ01000056.1:0-490 GCF_000960545.1 Vibrio sp. S457-15
AACGATAAAAAAATCAAAAAAAACGTGAAAAAGGGCTTGCCAATGTGATCGCAATCTCTATAATGCCACCTCGCTGACACGGCAACGCTTCGAAAGAAACGAAGTCGAGGTTAGCAAGCCAAATTAGCCAAGCGGAAACGCTTGAAGAAAGTTTGAAAAAAGTGATTGACACTAAACTTTAACTCGCTAAAATGGCCGTCCTGTTTTGAGCAAAGCTCAACAGGAAAAGCTCTTTAACAATATAGACCTATCAATCTGTGTGGGCACTCGTTGATGATAATCCAATTCGATACCTCGGTATCAAATTAGGTTTCAATGAAACGAAGTGACCATTGAATCTTCGGATTCAGCACAGTCAATTCAAACATTACTTTATGTAATGTTCAGTATTCATTGAGCCGAACAAAATCTTAAATTGAAGAGTTTGATCATGGCTCAGATTGAACGCTGGCGGCAGGCCTAACACATGCAAGTCGAGCGGAAACGAGTT
>NZ_JYOQ01000057.1:0-380 GCF_000960545.1 Vibrio sp. S457-15
CAATAGTTTTGTGCTTACCATTATCCAAAACTTACATTATGGCGCCTCTGTTGCTGGTGTATTAAGTGACTTGGCAGAAGACATGCGCCGAATTCACTTACTCGGAGTAGAAGAGCGAATGGGCAAACTATCAGCCAAAATGAGTGTGCCTCTTATTTTGCTGATCATGTTTCCAATCGTTATTTTTATCCTCGCTCCGGGTTTCTTGCAAATCGATTTCTCGACACTTTCAGCGAGTGGGTATTGAAAAAAATCGCATTGATGGCTTTAACACTTTTTTCTCTCATGGGGTGCAGCTCGACGGCGTACAGCGAAGAAAGTACTGTTGAAAGCATGAAACGTGTACAAAATCATGCAGGCCTTATTGAGCATTACAAAGC
>NZ_JYOQ01000058.1:0-382 GCF_000960545.1 Vibrio sp. S457-15
GTGCGAAACGCATTGCGACGTTACGTAATCCGCGCACATCTTCTGGCCACGCGTTAGAAAGCACGGCATTTCTGACGACATTACCCAACGGTCGACCGTCTGGATTCATTTGAAACGCAAAGTGCTCAAACAGTCTCAACGCGTCTTCTTCTCGTTCCCTAAGTGGCGGGAAGTATATCTGTGCAACATTAAGTCGGTAATACAAATTTTCGCGGAACCCTTCATGATCGTTTCGACCTTGTTTTGCGGACGCGCACTATCAGAAATCCAAATTGATCCGCCGGTTTCCCCCCACTCGCTCGACCGTATGCTCCTGTCTCTGACGCAGACCTTTCACTTGCCTTGAAAACGGCATAATCTCGCTTTCATCAACAAACAGCGT
>NZ_JYOQ01000059.1:0-1392 GCF_000960545.1 Vibrio sp. S457-15
GAGTCCATCAAAACCCCTTGGGTGTTGTATGGTTAAGCCTCACGGGCAATTAGTATCAGTTAGCTCAATGCCTCACAGCACTTACACACCTGACCTATCAACGTCGTAGTCTCCGACAACCCTTTAGGATACTTAAAGTATCAGGGAAGACTCATCTCAGGGCTCGCTTCCCGCTTAGATGCTTTCAGCGGTTATCGATTCCGAACTTAGCTACCGGGCAATGCGTCTGGCGACACAACCCGAACACCAGAGGTTCGTCCACTCCGGTCCTCTCGTACTAGGAGCAGCCCCCTTCAATCTTCCAACGCCCACGGCAGATAGGGACCGAACTGTCTCACGACGTTCTAAACCCAGCTCGCGTACCACTTTAAATGGCGAACAGCCATACCCTTGGGACCGACTTCAGCCCCAGGATGTGATGAGCCGACATCGAGGTGCCAAACACCGCCGTCGATATGAACTCTTGGGCGGTATCAGCCTGTTATCCCCGGAGTACCTTTTATCCGTTGAGCGATGGCCCTTCCATTCAGAACCACCGGATCACTATGACCTGCTTTCGCACCTGCTCGAATTGTCATTCTCGCAGTCAAGCGGGCTTATGCCATTGCACTAACCTCACGATGTCCAACCGTGATTAGCCCACCTTCGTGCTCCTCCGTTACTCTTTGGGAGGAGACCGCCCCAGTCAAACTACCCACCAGGCACTGTCCGCAACCCCGATAAGGGGTCGACGTTAGAACATCAACACTACAAGGGTGGTATTTCAAGGACGGCTCCACACATACTGGCGTACGTGCTTCAAAGCCTCCCACCTATCCTACACATGTAGGGTCAATGTTCAGTGCCAAGCTGTAGTAAAGGTTCACGGGGTCTTTCCGTCTAGCCGCGGGTACACTGCATCTTCACAGCGATTTCAATTTCACTGAGTCTCGGGTGGAGACAGCGTGGCCATCATTACGCCATTCGTGCAGGTCGGAACTTACCCGACAAGGAATTTCGCTACCTTAGGACCGTTATAGTTACGGCCGCCGTTTACCGGGGCTTCGATCAAGAGCTTCGACCGAAGTCTAACCCCATCAATTAACCTTCCGGCACCGGGCAGGCGTCACACCGTATACGTCATCTTACGATTTTGCACAGTGCTGTGTTTTTAATAAACAGTTGCAGCCACCTGGTATCTGCGACTCTCAATAGCTCCATCCGCGAGGGACTTCACCGTCGAGAGCGTACCTTCTCCCGAAGTTACGGTACCATTTTGCCTAGTTCCTTCACCCGAGTTCTCTCAAGCGCCTTGGTATTCTCTACCCGACCACCTGTGTCGGTTTGGGGTACGATTCCTTACAATCTGAAGCTTAGAGGCTTTTCCTGGAAGCATGGCATCAATGACTTCAC
>NZ_JYOQ01000060.1:0-400 GCF_000960545.1 Vibrio sp. S457-15
GTGACTAAGCGTACACGGTGGATGCCTTGGCAGTCAGAGGCGATGAACGAAGTAGTAACTTGGGATAAGCCCAGATTAGGAAGTAACAACCATTTGAGTCTGGGATTCCTGAATGGGGAAACCCCCTTACATAAGTCAGAATCGCTGCGTGAATACATAGCGCAGCGAGCCGAACCGGGGGAACTGACACATCTAAGTACCCCGAGGAAAAGAAATCAACCGAGATTCCGAAAGGAGCGGCGAGCAAAATTGGACTAGCCCTTAAGCTTTACACGCGTTAGACGAACGGTCTGGAAAGTCCGACGATACAGGGTGATAGTCCCGTAGTTGTGGACGGGTGGTCAGAGAAATCTGGCAGGGCGGGAGACGAGAGATGCTGTCTGATTAATGGGTGGCTGTT
>NZ_JYOQ01000007.1:0-396 GCF_000960545.1 Vibrio sp. S457-15
AACTACGTGCAGTTGCAAAGCCCGGCGCTGTGCAATATGCCGCGCGATCGGTGTGGTAATACTCCCACGCTTGGCGTAACTCTTCGTTTGGCGCGTCTTCTTCTTTTAACGGCGCCATTGGGATTGTGACAAATTCAGCGCCGCTCGCGTCCGAAGTTCTGGCGAGTGATCCCGCCTCGATGTAAGGGATGGCGTCGCTGTCTTTTACACTGTTATCCCAACCATTACGGAACATTTGACCGATATTAACCATGCTGACGGTACCGATAGCCTTAATGCGGCGGTCATTAATCGCTGCGTTCGCGGTGTAACCAGCACCTGCACAAATCCCCATTGCACCAATGCGTTCGTTATCTACGTAGTCAAGAGTGGTGAGATAATCGATAACGGCACTCA
>NZ_JYOQ01000061.1:0-380 GCF_000960545.1 Vibrio sp. S457-15
AACCAGTGCCATACGAGTCTGACCACCAACTAGGATTACGTCAGTGATGTCGTTTACTGATAGGTCAGCGTCAGCTAGAGCTACTTTTAGTGGCTCAAGAGAGCGTTGTACTAGGTCTGCAACTAGAGATTCTAGTTTCGCACGAGTCCCTTTGATGTTCATGTGCTTAGGACCAGTTGCATCAGCAGTAACGTAAGGTAGGTTTACGTCTGTTTGAGAAGTAGAAGAAAGCTCAATTTTCGCTTTTTCTGCTGCTACTTTAACACGCTGCATTGCTAGTGGAACGTTTTTAAGATCGATACCTTGCTCTTTCTTAAACTCGTCTACTAAGTAGTTGATAAGACGGTTATCAAAGTCTTCACCACCTAGGTGAGTATCAC
>NZ_JYOQ01000062.1:0-395 GCF_000960545.1 Vibrio sp. S457-15
CTTTTTGGTTATGCAAAAAGGAGAAGTGATGGAACAAGGAAGGGCCGAGGCGATTTTCCATCATCCACAAAGAGATTACAGCATGAAGCTGATCAGCGCCTCTTTTGATCTCGATAGCCAACTAAAGGCGGAGGCAGTGGCCTAGCGTCAACTGTTTTTCGTAATTACACGCTAGTCTTCAAGACAGCAGAATAATTAACAACGTCAGTCATCGTTACAACAAGCAAAAAACAAGAAGTATTAAAAAGTAGGTATAGATACCTTCGGCATGGCCGCCGACCCGTCAGTTGTCTCAGGCTTAACAGACGCTGACAAGAATGCCGCGACACTGTCGCGGCATTTTCACTTTCTCGCGGGTTTAAGCTGGGCTTAACTCTCGGATCCCCAAGTTGAAG
>NZ_JYOQ01000063.1:0-368 GCF_000960545.1 Vibrio sp. S457-15
CATTGAGAACTTTACAAACAACAATAAATTGTTGTTTTGTCAGCTTTCCAAATTGTTAAAGAGCTAATCACTTCTAATGAAGTAACCATTTTTAAAAGCACTCATCGAATGCGCTTAAAGATGGTGGAGCTATGCGGGATCGAACCGCAGACCTCCTGCGTGCAAGGCAGGCGCTCTCCCAGCTGAGCTATAGCCCCATCAAGGTGTCGATACTGTATGCCAACTCCCTAAAAGGAATTGGTGGGTCTGAGTGGACTCGAACCACCGACCTCTCGCTTATCAGGCGAACGCTCTAACCACCTGAGCTACAGACCCAGTATCGTCTCTTTTACATAAACCGTATCAATCTGTGTGGACACTCATCGTGA
>NZ_JYOQ01000064.1:0-396 GCF_000960545.1 Vibrio sp. S457-15
GTATTAACTGCAGCGATAACGACGGGATTGTTCTCATTTCTCATACTGGTCGTACGAAAAGCCAAGTTGAAATTGCGAATCTGGCCCGTGAGAACGGTGCTACTGTCATCGCTATCACTGCGAAAGATTCTCCATTAGAGAAAGCAAGTTCAATGGCTATCACTTTAGATATTCCTGAAGATACGGACGTATACATGCCAATGGCACGCCGTGTCGTTCAAATGACCGTTATCGACGTATTAGCCACAGGCTTTACAATTCGTCGTGGTACAGGTTTCGGCGAAAACCTAAAACGAGTGACTGGTGCCTTAAAAGACAGTCGTTATGAAAAGTTAAGCCAGTACTAAGCATTTATTAATGTGATACCAATTGGCTCACCTTTTCTTTCTTCTCGCA
>NZ_JYOQ01000065.1:0-193698 GCF_000960545.1 Vibrio sp. S457-15
ATGCTTGCTGTCCGTTGTACACTTAAACTTGCGTGCCGCTTTCGGCGTTAAATCCTGACGCTTCATGCTGGCTGCAATGGTTTTCACATTATGGCTATTACCGTTCTCAGCGAGTTCTTTCTGGATAGGCCTTGAACCATCTCGCCCCTTACTGTTGTCAAAAGCATCTTTAACCTTTGCATCAAACTCTTGGCGAGTTGCTTCGCGTTGAATACCCTTGTGGCGATGCTTAATCCAATAATAAAACCCACTTCGAGAAACCTTGAATACCTTAACCATGCGGACAACACTGAAGCACAGCAGGTGTTCAAGCATGAATTCATAGCAATCTACTTTAGATTTTTCGCGAAGTAGGTGGCGGTCTTTTTACGATATCTAGCTCTTCTGCTTGTTCTGCTAACTGCCTTTTGAGCTTGGCTACTTCAGCGGCTAGCTCTTGCTCTCGCTGACTGGTCGTGGTGTCTTTCTTTACAGCCTTACGCCAACCGTAGATCTGAGATTCATGCAAGGAGAGCTGTCTTACTGCCGCAGCCACTCCCACTTTCTCTGCTAGCTTCAGGGCTTCGGCTTTAAATTCAGGAGAATGGATAATACGTTTCTTTTTGTTTGTCATGGTTCACCTCGTTAGTGATTGTACTCACTTAACTCGGTGTCCAAAACTGGTGGTGCGGATCACTGTTCAAATTGCTTTGCTTTATTTAACCCGCATAGGAGAGCTTGATTGACTCGGCAACGCGCGGTTTTGAGTCGAGAGAGTTTATTGGGGACGGTCTAAAGTAATAGTAACCTTGAGTTAATGAGTGGCTTGTCTTTAACATATTATGATGTTCGATGTACTCAGCACCCTCGAAGATCAATCCGTGTAAGCAGAAAGGGGCTAAGAAGTACTCTAGTGCTTGTATAGACTCTTGGTCGGCGTGTTTTAGAAAGCTTTTGTCAATCTTGATACGATCCCAAAGTATTTTGCCAAGTGACATGTTAGCCAGCTTGTTGTTACGGTGATAGTCATCCAGCCAAATCTCGATATTGTTCGCTTGTAACACTGATAAGTTTTCGCGTATTTCTTTTGATTCGGTATAACAATCAAGCTCGCTTATCTCAAGAGCAAACTTAGCACCATTGAAGCTTAAAAGCTCACGGACAAAATCTTCGTCAGCTAAGCAAGAGAGTTTAATATTAAAAGAGTGTAGTTGGTGAGGGTATTTTTCAAGAGAAAATCGAATTTGTTGTAAAGCGAGAGTTTGAATAAACGTGTTGTCTATAATGGAAAAGAATACGTCGTTGTTTATGTTGCTTTGAGCAAAAGTGCTTATCTTAGACAAAGTTTCGTAATATTGAATCTCTTGGCTTCTAGGACAGAGGATAGGTTGTACTAACGTTTTTATGTCAAAGTCAGTCAATTTGAAGCTAGGTAGGTAAGGCATATTCCTTTTCATATTATCCACTTTATCAGTTTACTATTACTATGTTTGACTCACACTTAAACATCGTTTCATATTCTATATCTAAAGTTATTACGTCAGGAAATTAAGAATTATAATACCTTTATAAATAATATTTAATGTTCATTAAGCACCATCGAGAAAACAGGTGCCTAATGAACGATGATAGAAATTTATTTCGCAACAACAGACAGTTCTACGTCGAATTCTTCACGACCACTGATGCTGAAATAGTATTGTCCCATTTTGCTCGACCCGTCTTCATTTTTTGGGATTGAAATCGTTTCGTTACTGCCATGGGTGTAGTTCGACCATTCGTACTCGAAGTAGTGGCATACTTTGTCGTAACAAGCGTATAGATCGGCATCACCAGTGCCGGAGATAGACACTTCTAGTTGATTATAACTTTCTGAAACATCGACAAAGAAGAGCGTTTCAGAGAACTTTTTACCGTTTACTTGGATGCTGGTATTGAGTTCGATTTTCTTTGGCTTCTCTTTCGGTTTTGGTTGAGAAATATCCGAATCGTCAATGTCTTTCGTCACCTCATCCAGCCACGAATGAAACTCAGTATTGTAAGCAGGCCCTAATCGTTCAAGCAGTTTTACCCACTCTTTGTATTGGCCGGTACGCGAGTAACCTAACAGTTCAGTAACGTCTTCAGGATGCTTCTCTATCATGAAGCGCACAGCTAAGTAGCCCCAGCGGTACACACGGTTTAAACCGTCGCTGTAATTCGTACTGAACACGTCTGCTAGTGTGTGCGTCTTTTCTTTGCCGAGTACTAGAGCAGCATTGTAGCCCTCTTTGTAGTACATGTATTCAGCAAAACCTTCCAACCACCACACGATACTGCCTTCGCGCATTGTGTCGTGGAAGTCACCGTATTGGTTGAATCGACCATCTAAATAATGCACATATTCGTGCTCTAAGTTTAGAATCGAAAAGTCGTCGTCCCATCCGTTTTGATAAGCGACGAATCGAGGTACATTTCCTTGTTTTGATGGGTCTCGCTCAAGGAACTGTCCGCCGTTGTCGGTTGTGTTATCAAAAAGGAAGCTGGAGTAGGTCGAGTAGTCACTTTTGGTTTTAAAAACAATAACATCGACACTATCGCTATGATCATCAGCGACAGGCTGATATCCGGTGTTAAAAGTTTGGTGGAAGTCATCTTCTTTGAGGTTTAATGTTTCGCAGCTTGTAATTGCTTGAGCTTCTGTCATCTCTTGAGCAAGAATTCGCGCGGGTCCGCGACAATCATAACTGAATGTCATTATTCGCTGTTTTAATACGGATTTTGAGTTACTTAGCCCTAGCTGCTCAAGATAATCTGATGCATAAGCGTCAACCATTTCGGCGATGCCAACCCAAATTCTGTCTGACTTACCGCCTAGCGGGTAGCGCTTTAACAAAGAATCTAAAGTGTCGACAACGACTTTTTTTGTCTCTGCATCTTCAGTTTTTACCAGCCTAGCGAGCTCTCGTGCGGCATTGCCAAGTAGTTGTTCAGAATCCGTGCCTATCGCCCATTCGTTGTTGGTAATAAAACTACTCAAACGATGGATATAACTTGAGTCAGATTCAATCACATCGTAAAACGCTTTGGTTTGTGAGTGTCCAGCCATAGCGACAAAGATATTGTTGATGGCTTTACGGTAGTAATAGCTGTCGCTTTTATCCGCTGAAAAGCTATCAAGAATCGCGAAAACATCGGGTGCGGCGATGGCGAGTTGTCGAATACTATCAACAACAATCAACATGGATGCGAGCGCTTCTTGCTGTTCGCGACCGTCAGTTAGAGCGTATGGCGAGCGCAAAAATTGTTGAATGGTATTGGCAATATCTGCGCTTAATTCGGATGAGAAAGGTTGTAACTTTTTGGCAAAGGTATCGTGTCGGTTTTTGTAAGCTGCCTTAATGAACTCACCTAAATAGTATATTTGCTGAGCTTGCTCTTTTGTTCCTTTATAAGCTTCAATTGCCTTTTTTAATCCGCCAGTAATTCGACTCACGCTCATGGTACTGAAGACGACGTCTGCTTGCTCTAACGATGGAGAAAACCACGTTCTCATACATTCGTAGTCACTGTTTGCGACTCTTGATTCGATATTGACTCGGTCAACCGTAAAATCTTCAACAGTACATTTTCCTTTGTGTGGGAAAAGCTCAGTTTCGTCATCTACCACGGTGTCATCGTCAGTGGTATCGTCGTCTTTCGTGGAATCATCATCGACGGTACTGTCATCATCTGTATCTGTATCGTCATCCACAGTTGAATCTACGTCAGCGTTGTCATCGTTTTTGTCGCCAGAATCTACGCCAGCGACGGGAACAGTCTTGACTCCACCGGAAGAATCATCACCACCACATCCAGTTAAAACACCAAGCATGGATAATAGAAGACATGCAGTTTTAATATTTTTCATAGAATTAGTATTGTATTTGAAATGGGCGTCAAATATATATTTTTACTGATGCATAGTTAAATAATAGAATTTAATGGCTAGATAAAAATGTATTATGCTCAACACGCCTATTTTTATGTGATATTGAACAAATAACTATTATTTATAAATTCAGTAGAAATGTTAATTGGGAAGGAAAAATTGATTTTGATATACATAACGCTTGGTTTTTATTTTAGTCGACGGGTATATGAAAAAAATATATTTTCCAATCATCAGCACTTTGATGGTTTCCTTTGCTCATGCCAATACGCTGCCTGCGCCAACTTGGCATCAATTTCAGTTAAATGATGGTTCAAAGAAAGAATTAAAACTTTATGGCGATCAAGAATCTTTCTGGTATCAAGATAGAGAAGGCATTATTTATGTCTACGATGAAGAGACAGGGTGGTTTTATGGTAATCATGAAATTGTTGATGGGCGTTTTGTCGTCACTTCTCTTGGGGTTGAAGCCAAATTAGAAATGTCACAAGCAGTGAGAGAGTTGTTAAAAGAGCGCGTCACCCCGACGTCTTCTTTATTGCATTCTGAGCACGTTTATCCAATGAATGAGCCATATCTTGAGCAAACTCCCATTCGAGCACTAAACGCAACAAATGAGCCCACGCACCAACCTTTGCTCGTTGTTCAGGTGAGCTTTAACAACCAAGATTTTGTGAATGACTTCACCAATGTGATTTTTGGTGATAATCAGCAAAGTGTAAAAGACTACTTCAGTAAGAATAGTTACGGACGTTACATCGTAGAGCCTGCGAAAGAAACGGAAGGTACGGCGAACGATGGTGTCATCGACCTTACGTTGGATATCGCTCATCCGAATTGCCACTCAAAAAATGATGCGACTTGTGACAGTAAGTTAAATGAGGCTTTTAAAGCCGCTTACGACAAGTTAGACCGTTATGTGGACTTGTCTACTTACGATTTGAATAACGACGACAAAATCACACCTGACGAATTGTCTGTGATGTTTGTATTTGCGGGGTATGACAAATCTGCCGGTTCGGTAAATACGCCGTACATTTGGCCTCATCGTTATAGTCATAATGCGATTGAGATCGATGGAAAGACCATTCGAGATTACTGCTTGTTTGCTGACTTCCAAGGTGACCATCAATCTACGATGGGCGTGATTGCCCATGAACTTGGACACTTGATGCTTGGTCTACCTGATTTGTACTCCTACAAACATTCCGGCTCTGTTGGCCAATGGGGATTAATGGGTGGCGGAAGCTGGGCAAGTAAACAAGGTGATACATATGCAGGGGAAACGCCGGTCAATATGTTGGCATGGAGTAAGGAAGCTGCTGGTTTCATCAAGCCGAAAGTGATTGAAGCGTCGGGTTCTAGCACGATCGAGACTCGTCAAGGCGAGGGTGTGGTGTATCTCGATCCGTACTTGAAACAGCAAGGTCCAAGAGCTTACTTCGAGAACAGAAGAAAAACGGAATATGACCGTGCGTTGTCAGGTGAAGGTCTTTTGATCACGGCCGTAAGTATCGACAACCGTTTTAATGACACAGGGCCAATGCAAGTTCAGGTATTCCAAGCGGACGGTCTGGATGAACTACAAACTCGTGGCTGGTCAGATCAAGGTGATGTGTTCCCGGGTTCAAGCAATGTGGTAACTATTTCGGATGATACAACTCCTTCTTTGAAACTCATCACCGGTGGCCGGGAAACCAATATCTCGATTAATGACATCGCCAGTACAGATCAAAGCGGCACGTTACGAGCGTCTATTCCGTCATCGACGAATAAATCGGCTTGGATAACGTCACTTTCAAGAACGTACGTGTATGAAGACAGCCGCAACAATACGATAGGGTTTGGGTTAGAAAACAACGACGGTTACCAATCTTTGGTTGGTTTCTACTTATTTGCTAAGCCAATCCTACCAAACTCTGAGATGCGTTATCGCATGTTTAAATATGACCTGACTACAAACCGTTGGGGGAATGCTTCTATTAATGTTGACACTCAAGTTGAAGTGTCATCGGGGGTGATTCCTACGTTTGGTGGTCGAGTTATGTTTGCATCGCCATTTGATATCGATGAAGGTGAGCAGTTGTTGGTCATTGAGCTAGAAAACGCTAAGCCAGAATACAGCTATTCATTCTTGGACGCTTATTTGTCTAACGGAGAGAAAAAGAAGCAGTTCTATGGAAATGCCAGTTCGTACAAGACGAGCGGATTAAGCGAAGGGCGTGGCCGTAACTATCCTTTTGCTGCTTTGTTAGAAAAACCTCAGGCGAAACCTAGTATTACGGTTGAAACGGATTCCGTCACCGTATTAAGCGGTGAAAGTATTACGATTGATGTACTGGCGAATGACCACTCATCGGATGCGAATAGCACATTGAAGCTAGATAAGATTACATCAAAGCCTTCGATTGGTAGCGCTGAAATCTCAGGACAAAAAATCCACTATTCTGTTCCTGTTTCGGACATTCCAGAACAACGAGCAGTAATGAAGTATCAAGTGTCTGACGATTTTGGGACGACAGCAGAAGGTGAGGTGGTCATCACGATCAATTCTCCAGTAATCACCGCCAATAGTCTTCAATACAAAGCGCTAGAAGATACGCCACTGGAACTTAACTTACATCAGCAACAAGGACTAGAGAAAGGGGACACCATCGTCATTAAAAAGCCGCCGATGCACGGCAAGATTGATGGGAATACCTACCAAAGTAAGGAAAACTACTTTGGTAATGACCAGTTTGAGTTTTCTATTGTGAAAGAAAACGGACGTGAATCTAATACAGCTATGGCTGTAATTACGGTCGAAGCGGTTAATGATGAGCCGATCTTCGCTGTTGAAGCGAGTCGTAAAGAAGGCCTATCAAACGAAAAAGTCACACTATCTGTACTTGGCTTAAAAGACGTTGATTCAACGGATCACTCATTCAAATGGCGTCAAGTTTCTGGGACTAAAGCTCAGTTTGCCACCACGGATACGGCAAGTGTAGAAGTGACGTTACCAAAAGTGAGTGAGAAAAGTGAAAAGCTGACGTTTGAAGTGACGGTAAACGACAACGATGGTGCAATTATTACTAAGAGCGTTGTTATGGTCGTTAAGCAAGAAGTCGTTGTGGAAAATGATCCTGGCAAGAGTGAAGAAGGCGGCTCTATGGGGCTGTGGGTCACTCTATGTATGATGCTGATTAGCCTAAGAACAAAGGTTAATAATTTGTATAGATTCGTAATAAGAAATGATATTTGGTAGAAAGATATTATAATTCATCGTCTTATATTCGCAGGATGAATGAAGATTGAAGGAAACCAATAAGAAAAACCTCCGTGTCGTAGCGCTTGCTCCGACAGGGAGGTATTTTGCATCAATAATAAGCTCATTAGAGATCTTGGAAACAGCAGCTGAATTTGCAGAGTTCCAAGGTTTCATGACACACGTCGTTACGCCAAACAATCGGCCGTTAATTGGTCGAGGGGGGATCAGCGTTCAACCCACCGCACAATGGCAATCATTTGATTTTACAAACATATTAATCATTGGCTCAATTGGCGATCCTTTAGAATCGTTAGATAATATCGATCCTGCATTGTTCGATTGGATCAGAGAGTTACACCTAAAAGGCAGCAAAATAGTTGCAATTGACACTGGTATTTTTGTCGTCGCGAAAGCCGGTCTTTTGCAGCAAAACAAAGCTGTAATGCATTCTTACTTCGCCCACCTCTTTGGCGAACTGTTCCCTGAGATAATGCTCATGACTGAGCAGAAAGCACTCATTGACGGAAACGTCTATCTTTCGTCTGGACCTTACTCTCACTCAAGTGTGATGCTGGAAATAGTAGAAGAGTATTTTGGAAAGCACACTCGAAACCTTGGTAACCAGTTTTTAAGTACAATAGAGAGCAGTGGAAACTCTCATTCATACTGTGATGTTTTCCGTTACATGCAACACAGAGATGAGCTGATTCTAAAAATCCAAAAATGGATTCTCACCACGGATCTAGACATCGTATCTATCAGTGATTTAGCGAATGAAGCTTGCTTATCAGAACGGCAGTTAAAACGCCGATTTAAAGAGGCAACATCCATCAGTCCGCTAAAGTTTATTCAGTTAGGGCGTTTATCTTTTGCAAAAGAACTGTTGAGGTCAACAAAGTTGTCAATAGATGAAGTTGCAAGTCGATCTGGTTATGTTGATACACAGTTTTTCAGGCAGATATTCAAACGAGAAAATGATTGTTCTCCGCTTGAATATCGCAAAAGAAACCAAATTAAAGCTTAATGATAAGCAGATCTCATGGCCAGAATCATGAGATATGCAACATTATTAATTGAATAGTCGCATTTACATTCGTTTTAAATCCATATTATGGTTCGAACGAAAATGGCAAACGTTTGCTATTTTCGTTCGAGTATAAATGAGTTAGTCTTGAATTGATTTTTAATAACGGTAACTTATACTTATATATACGTATTCTTATAATTACTTAATTTCTATTAATAATATTGTCGTTCATATAATGTATACTGTTTGTTATGAAATAAAACAATATAAATATTATTAAGTAATTACTTAAAATTAAAGGGGGATTTAGACCTTATAAAGGGGGTGATTAAGACACAATATTATAAAGTTATCTTTTTTTAATTAATTATTTCGCAACATGAAATAATAGTTAAAACAGATATTTACAATGTTTTTTATCTTGTCGGATCAGTGGCAAACTCAATGGGTAAGCAATTGGTTTCTTATACAACTGTTTAATGCTTAGACGTAAAATAAGACACTGAGTTATAGAGGGGAGCTATTTATTAACTGGCTTCATCTGTAGCTTTATGGATTTATAAAAATTATAACTATCGGAAAATTATTGGGTCTTGGTGTTATTTAAATGAAAGCTAATAAACGTACCATCGATGTAAAGTACTTGCGCACTTTTTCACATGTTGCAAGGCATAGAAGTTTTACTGCGGCAGCAGAAAGTCTATATTTAACCCAACCAGCCGTTTCACAACATATTAAAAAACTTGAATGTACTATAGGGGCTGAAGTCTTCGATCGAAAAGATGGATTCAATCTGACTAAACATGGCCAAATATTGCTTAGTTATACAGACAGAACAATGTCTTTATATGACCAATTATTTGACGAATTGGCTCAAGTAGATATGTTTGATCGGTACTCTATTGCGATATCTGATTCATTTGCCCCTGAATTGGTCGCGAAGGTAATTAGCTCTTTTAGAGTGTATAACGACGTCGAGTTGGCTATTACAAGTTATAGCGACATGAACTGTGTTGATAAAGATAACCACGATTTAGTCTTCGCTATTGGTGACACCACTTCCGTGGAAGGTCGCGTTTTCCCCCTAAATAGAGAGCAATACATTTTAGCTTGCGACTGTGCCGTCAAACCTGAGGAGTGCTACCCTGAGCGAATCGTCTTTTGTAATACTTTGACTAGGCGAGATGCCGAGGTATTGCTCGATTCTTCTGGAGTGGATATTTCTAAGGTAAAACATTGGCTTACCACTTCTTCCTCTCGATTGATGATCAATGAACTGCAAGCGGCAAATACTTTTGTTATCTGTCCAAGTTGGACATTAGGTGATTACAAGTGTAGCCAATATCCGTTATCCAAGTATATCGAGATGTACGTATGGTGTAATGACTCTGCTGCGAAGAAAATTGACCAAGAACGTTTGAGAAGTTTGATTACCGAAACATTCCGACTTACTTCTAAAGGCGTGGTTGGTAGACCACCTACGGGTCGCTTGCTAACCAGTTGTGAAGTGATGTAGAGAAACGCCATGGCTATTGAATAAATAGACATGGCGTTTGTTTTAATAATGATTAAATTAATGACATGTAGAAGAAAAAGAACCCACTTATACCAATTGGTATTGTGTAAGGGATACCATTCTCAAAAGGTGTTTTTTTTCGATAAACAGACATTAACCACATAACCAATATTTGAATCCCACCCAGTAATCCTATCGCTACTATTGCCGCTAACATATATTCATCGTTCACTCCTAAGAAAAGTGCGCCAATGAGTTTTACATCTCCGCCGCCTACAATGTTTATCAACCAAAGTATAAAAAAACAAATAAAAACAGAGGAACTCACTGCGAGCTGAGTTAGTGGTTCTGGAGTAAAGAACAAACTAAGTAGAGAAGTAATAAAGATAATAAGAAGAAATCGATGTTTCACAATCCTATATCGAATGTCATCATAAAATATGAGCAAGACATTAACCAGGCAAGTTAGCCATAAAGCAAAATTTATATAATTCATTTTACTATTTTAAATGTGTTACTTCTAAATTCAAATCATTTTGGATAATAAAAAATTATGTAATGGATTTCATTGCTTTTATAACAACATCTTATATGTAAATAAAAAAGCTTAATTGGTGTGATTGTTTCTGTTGATGTAAATTTTCTTCGTTCACGAAATGAGTGATTAATTCAAGGGAAATAGAGGTAAACATGCTTTTAAATATCAATTCTAAACTTCGTAATATCCGCAACAAATTTAAGTCTGACAAACGTGGTGTCACTGCTGTGGAATACGCAATCATCGCTGTAGCAATGTCTTCGATTATTCTATTTGTATTCAAAGATGGCACTTTGAAAACAACGTTAAATGATGCAATGGGTAAGATCTCTACGTCGATGGATAGTGCTAATTCAGCCGGTGGCAGTGGTAGTAAAGGCGGTACTGCCAACGGTAAACAAGGATAAGTTAACCCGTTATAAATTTAGAGAGAGGGGAAACCCTCTCTTTTAAGGTTTTTATTCTATGAGTAGAGCATTAATTTTTGTATTTGTTGCCATCACTATGTTTTTGGCCTTTTTTTACGTCAGTGATTTCTTTGACCAGCCAGAGCCTGTGGCCGTCGTGGAAAATGAAGTGTTTGTACAAGTCGCATTTGTTAATCGAACTGTGAACAAAGCTGATCCCGTCAATATTGATGCAATTGATATTCGAGAGTTTTCAGAGTCAGAAGCAAAACAGCATTCTTATACCCCTTATACGAGTATCAAGATTGAATCTGGCGCTCTATGGGCAAAAGATGTCACCGAAGGAACTCAACTAACGTCAAACTTGGTTTCTAACCCAGGCGAAAAAGATTATATGTATCTTTCGCTTAAAAAAGATCAGGTCCCTTATTACTACCTTTCTCAAGGCAGTAGCATTGTTGAGGCGTTACCAATACAACCTGGCGACCGCGTCAGCTTTGTCGCTACAACCTCATCTCAATCGAATTTATTAGAAAGCGGTTATTCCGATATCGATAGCTTAACAAGCAACGTCATTATTGATGGCGCATTAGTTTTACAGGCGATGAATGTGTCTGAAGATGATGATTCGTCAAACGAAGACTATGGCTTGATCATCGCGTTGACCGTTAAACAAGTACTTAAGCTTGAAATGGCACAAAAGATCGGAGCTATTACGTTGGTTCCTGCAAAGATGGTTCATAAATACTTATCTGTGAAAAGTAGCGATTTAATTGAGCATCGATTTGGCGTTCGACAGCTGAGAGGGAATTAAGGGTGTTCAATAAAAATATACTATTAGTCACATTAGGAGTGGCGCTATTACTCCCAGCTTCAGTCTCCGCAGGGGAGCTATTGAGCTTAGATAAAGGCGCAGCAAAAACCATTAACGTAAAACGTAACATCGACACAGTATTTGTCGCAGACACTCAAATTGCGGATTACAAGGTAATCGCAAATGGGAAGCTCGTGATTTACGGTATCGGTCGTGGTGCAACGTCGATCATTGCTTATGACCGAGCCGGAAACGAAATTTATAACGCAGAAGTGGTAGTCAACAAGAGTCTAAGACTTTTAAAGCAAACCATTATTGCGAGATATCCAGATGAAGACATTAAGCTGACCAATATTGGTGAGCAAATAGTCATTGATGGTGTTGTTAGCAGCGAAGAGATCAAAGACAAAGTTTACCGCCATGTTGGCGAGATGCTGAAAAAGAGTAAGCAAAGAAATACTTTTGAGCTGTCTGGCGCAAATGGAGAATCCGTTGATCCGCTTGACTATACAGCTACTTACGTTTTCGAAGATATCATCAACAACCTAAAAGTGCTCACTACCGATCAAATCAATGTGAAGTTGACGGTTGCAGAGGTTTCGAGCTCATTCTTAACAGAACTCGGCGTGTCATACGCAGAGACGAATGGTAAGTCGATTGGCGGTGCTGGTCAGTTCGTCAACAAAATTCTGGACTTTACGGCAGAAGATATCGTTGCGGTGATCTCGGCGAGTGGCAACGACAGTATCGGCCAAGTGCTGGCTGAGCCAAACTTGTCGGTAATTTCTGGCGAATCGGCGAGCTTTCTTGTCGGTGGTGAAATCCCAATTACCGTCCGAGACAACGATGGTATTTCCGTAACTTATAAAGAATACGGGGTAAAGCTGTCTATGGTTGCTAAGGTGACAGATTCAGAAAACATCCGCCTGTCACTGCTACCAGAAGTGAGCTCGATTGATAAAACCAATGGTGTGAACTCTGGTTTAGTTAGCGTCCCTTCGCTACGAACTCGAAAAGCTCAGACAACGGTTCAACTGAAAGACGGCCAAAGCTTCGTGTTAGCTGGTCTTTTAACGTCTGAAGAGCAGGAGTCATTGGCAAAAATTCCTTATCTAGGCGACATCCCAATTCTTGGTGCGTTATTCAGTAAGACCAATACCGAAAGAAGAAAGACGGAGTTGATCATCGTCGCAACAGTTAATCTTGTTGACCCTGTCAAAGAAACCGACATCAAGCTGCCGAAGTTTGAGCGAACGAGTGACCTTGAGCGCTTGCTGAAGCTCGATCTTTCGAAAGTTGATGACGAAGAATTGGAAAATACGATAAAGGCGGGAGGCTTTAACTAATGAAGGCAAACCTATTATTGGTCGTTTCCGTTTTGCTGACCGGTTGCTCGGTATCGGTAACCCCAAATAAAACGACGGTAGACACCATTGTGGAAACCTTTGAGTTTCGAGTCACCAACAAAGACGTGGCAATGGATAAGTCGGTTAACTTTGTTAATCAAATCAATAGCCAATACCCAAAGTCTACGTTTGCAATCAATTACGACACCGAAGAGAGTCAATTTGTTGATGGTTTTGTAAAAGAAATCAAAGCCAAAGGCGTAAATAAACTGCGATACACACTGAACGCAAACAGTGAGGGCAAAGGTGTAAAAATCGTCGCGAAGTATCACAAGATTCAAGAACAAGCCTGTGGTGCTGTTTCATTCAATACTCTTAAAAATCATCCATTTGGATGCAGCTTGGAATACAACAGACGTTTGAGTATGACGAATCCTGTCGTGGAGTAAAAAATGGATTTAGATAACCTATTCAAAACGACTTCATCGAGTAAAGACAAAAAGAATAACACCATTGATCTGGTTGTTTCAGATGATATGGCTTTTCTGCAAGCGATCGATGAGCTCTATGCGATCGAAGGTTTTGCTTCACCTCTTAAAGTAGATGATATCGATGATGAGAGTTGGCACAAAACAAGCGCAGAAATAAAGCATGTCGTTCTTGATTTGCGAGATTGTGGCGAGCTTGTTTCGGAAGTGGCGGAAATATCTTCAAGATTAGATGTGAGCATCTCTCTGATTGTGTTGAGCAACACGGACTCAATCTTGATGCGTGACAAAGTGCTGTCGTTAGGTGCGAACTACATTCTTTGGGATCCGGAACTTGATGGCTTGTTGGGCGCATTAAAAGAGTCTGGTAAAGACACATTTTCGCCAACGGTGAAGAAAAAGTCGCGAATCGCTAAAAGAGTCTTGATGCTTGGTAGTAAAGGCGGTGTTGGCGTGTCAACCATCAGTGCTTTTTTATCCCATAGCTTGAGCCAGCAAGCGAGCTTAAAAACGTTGCTTGTTGAACACGATACGCTGGCATTAAATTCGGATATTTTCTTGGGTTTAAAAGGACTAAAGGCGCAACAAAATAGTATCGATTTAAACCAATCTGAGCTCGATGCCGCAATTGCTGGGAGTTATGTACACCCGATCAAAGACAAGCTTGATTTCCTTGCCCTTGAAAAGAACATTGCATGCATAAGCGACCATGCAGACTCTCTATTTAGAATTTCTAATGAGCTGGTGGATCAGTACAACTTCATCATAGATTCATTGCCTTTAAATGCGATAAACGAACTGACTTCAGAAGACATTAATGAAAGATACAACCGCATTTTTGTTGTCTGTGAACCTTCTGTTGCCTCGTTGCGCGCTTATCACTCGATAAAGAAAAAATTAGGAAAGGCCGAGCATCGAATCATTTTTTCTATGACTCGATCGCAGAAGGATTACATGATGCCTCTCCAAGGCGCCAAAGAAAAAATTAAAGCGAAAGACACCATTGATTTCGTTTATGAAGCCAATTTGGAAAAGTTGATCATCCAACAGGGCATTCACAACACGGCGAAAATTAAGTTCACCCCAGCTATTGCAAATATGGTGAATTCGCTGACTGGTAAAAAAGTCAAAGTGCAGAAAAAGTTCGCGTGGTTTAAGAAATGAATCACCTAAAAGAAGTTTATATTGACATAAGAGACGAAATCTTTGACGCGCTTGATGCCGCTTCTTTAGTCGATGTCGAGCCATTAGAGCTTGAAAGCCAATTAAAAGATTCCGTCAATATTCTTATCGAGAAAAAGCAACTGCAAATCAGCAGTTTGAAGCGTTTAGATCTCGTCAAAGCACTACTGGATGAACTTAAAGGCTTAGGGCCGCTTCAAGCGTTGGTTGATAACGATGATATCTCGGACATTATGATCAATGGCCCGTCAGATATTTTCATCGAAATCAACGGCAAGGTAGAGAAGTCGCCAATCCAGTTCGTCAATGAAAAGCAGCTCAATACTATCGCCAAACGCATTGCATCCAATGTAGGGCGTCGAATTGATGAATCGAAACCGCTCTGTGATGCGCGTTTAGAAGATGGTAGTCGTGTAAACATCGTAATACCACCTCTTGCGATTGATGGTACTTCAATCTCAATTCGTAAGTTTAAAGAGCAAAAAATCAAGTTGGAAAACTTGGTTCAGTTTGGCGCGCTGTCCGTTGAAATGGCGAAGCTACTTTCCATTGCGAGTCACTGCAAGTGCAACATTCTTATTTCAGGTGGTACTGGTTCTGGTAAGACAACACTACTGAACGCTTTGTCAGGCTTTATCGGCAGTGGTGAACGTATTGTCACCATTGAAGATGCTGCCGAACTTCAATTGCAGCAGCCGCACATTGTGCGTTTGGAAACGCGCCAAGCAAGCGTCGAAGGTACTGGTGAAATTACCGCCCGAGATTTGGTGATTAACGCCCTTCGTATGCGACCAGACAGAATCATCGTCGGTGAGTGTCGTGGCGGTGAGGCATTTGAAATGCTTCAAGCGATGAATACCGGTCACGATGGATCTATGTCAACACTGCACGCGAACACCCCTCGTGATGCAATTGCGCGTGTCGAGAGTATGGTAATGATGGCTACAGCAAGCCTGCCGCTTGAGGCGATTCGTCGCACTATTGTGAGTGCGGTCGATCTGATCGTCCAAGTACGAAGACTGCATGATGGTAGTCGTAAAATATTGTTCATCAGTGAGATCGTTGGCCTCGAAGGGGACAGCGTGGTGATGGAAGATATTTTCCGCTTTGAGAACAATGGCGTAGGTGATGAAGGAAAAATCTCAGGTGAGTTCCGAACGCCAGGTCTTTCTAAACGCTCTGTGATTTATGAGAGAGCTAAGTTCTTCGGCTTAGATGGGGCACTTCAGGAGTTGTTCTCATGATGCTGATCGTCATTTCACTATGGGTTGCTGTCGCGTTATTCCTGTTTATTGGTCATGTGAAAAGACAAAAAGAGATCACATCTATCATTGAACAGTCCAATACATTCGAGGGTGTTACTGGCTCCCGAGCGGTTATCGACTCGGAGAGTTTTGATGTTAGCTATAAAAAGAAAGTAAAGGACAAATTTAAGCAGCTGAAAAAGCTGCTGAGCCCAAATGCGGGACTAAAACTGATCGGCTTTTTCGCTGCGTCTTCGATAGCTGTTTACTGCGTTAATGATTGGTTTTTTATGTTTGAGTACTGGAAAGTGCTGCTGGCGTTAGAACCAATATTATTTGTGATGTTTATCCTCAAATTAAGTGGTATCCAAGCGCAGCGATTCAAGGACAACTTTCCAGATGCACTAAACATATTGTCGGGTGCACTCTCCTCGGGACAAAGTATTGTCCATGCGTTCGAATACGTAGGAACTCAGCTTGATAATGAAGTTGGCGAAGAGTTCAAAAAAATGTCAGAACGACTTCTGATTGGTGAAGACCCAGACGATGTATTGGCACGAAGTGCAGCTTCGTTTCCTTACGTTGAGTACTTTTTCTTTGCCGCAACAATTCGAATCAACTTGAGTCGAGGTGGGCAGCTAAAAGACGTGATTAACCGCATCAACCGAATCATGTTTGAAGCGAGGGCAATCGAGAAAAAGAAAAATGCGTTGACGTCGGAAGCGCGTGCATCAGCAAAAATCATCGCGGCGTTGCCAGTTATCTTTATCATGATTTTGAAAGTGACCAGCCCGGAAAACTATAACTTCGTAATGTTTGAAGAAGGGGGAAAACCCATCTTTTATTACGTCTTGGTTAGTGAAGCTATTGGGTTCTTCTTTATCTACATGATATTAAGAGGAGTTAGGTAATGGTTGATATTAAGTTAATCTTCTTAGCGCTCGGTTTAATTATCTCGTTATCTGCCGCGTATTACTCGTTAAAGGTGTTTGATAAAACCAAAGCAAATATTTCAACAAAAAAGATTATTGATTCAACCCAAGAAAAAACGCCTTTTGTTGACAAATTATCGTTACATCTTTCTCGATTATCTTTTAATAAAGAAGAAACAAAAAATAATCTGGTTAGAGCAGGTATTCATAGCGAGTTTATTGCTCAAGCCTATTATCTATTGAAAATTATACCCTTGGTTTTTTGTTTGGCGTTTATTGGCTACTCCTACATTCAAGGAGAGATGGAGTTTTCATCCGCGTTTATTTCATTCTCGCTTTCTATGCTTGTTTGTTTGATCGCGCCGGATATGTATATCTCATCGCGAGGGAATGCAAACGTGAGACATGTAAGTAGTCGGCTGCCTTTCTTACTGGATTTGATGAACGTTTGTGTACACACGGGGATGACGTTAGAAGCGAGCTTGGATTACTTGTCGAACGAGCTAAAAACGGTCGATGAAAACCTTGCTTATGTCGTTAAGAAAACGTCAGAACGGGCCAAAATTGTTGGGTTAGACCGAGCTCTCACCGAGTTTTACGACTTAGTCCCAACGACGGAAGCACAAAGCTTCGTCATGACGCTTACTCAAAGCTTAAAGTACGGGTCATCCGTGGGTGCAGTGTTAGCCTCTCTTGCTTCTGACATTCGAGAAATAAACATGCTCGAACTGGAAGAAAAAATCGGCAAGATGGGGGCAAAGATGTCGATCCCAATGATCGCTTTTATCATGATTCCTATTGTTGTTCTAATCGCAGCGCCAGGGATAATGAGGATGCTAGGATAATGAATATAAAAAACTATTTCTCTCTTTTGGTGTTACTTTTTTTAAGTGGTTGTTCAACTATTAATCAAGAATTAGTAACAAAAGAAAAATTACTGACTAACTCTGGTCAAACTGAACAGCTTATTGAATTTTATAAAGCGAACTTGGTCGAAGTCCCGAGTTATAAGATAAAACTGATCAATTTATACTTGGATAATAAAGACCAAAAATCCGCTGAGTTATACATAAACACTCTAGAGAAAAAGGATCTTAAAGACCCAGATATTATTTATATCTTAGCTAAGCTCGAATATTTAAAATCCAATTACGATGCGAGTGAACGTTACTTAGAAGAGTATTTAGATAATGGCGGTCCAGAGGGTGATTACTACCTTCTAAAAGGCAAAATACTTGCGCGTAAAAAAGACTACGATGGTGCAATTTCTCACTTCAATGACAGTAAGAAGAATGGCGCATCAGACCGTGAGGCAAACAACAATATTGCAGTAGTGATGATGTTGCAAGGCAGACCAGAGCCCGCGATGGAGCTGCTCTATGGCTTGTTTGCTGCCAATCCAAATGATGAAAAGGTACGTTCAAATCTCCTTTTGGCGTCGACTCGGTCGAATCGTCCGGATGTGGCGTTGGAGGTTTTGAAACACGACAGTAGCGAGCAAGACGCACGAGTCAAACTGAAAAAGCTCATGAAGAGCGTTAAACCTCTGAATAAAAGAATAGATACAAAAGTTCCACCCAAACAGGTCGCGAAGTCAAAGGAAAAGAAAAATATGGAAATGGATACGAAATCTGTCGATTTGAAACCAAAGTACGTAGCGCGCTCAGTATTAGACCCGCAAAACTTACGTCCTAAAGCGCCGTCAATTTATCGAATTCAAGTATTAGCAACCTATAAAGTCATTCCGTCAGATTACCTAAATTATCTGAAAGGCAACTATGGCAAAGTGTATTCCTACACTCACGGCTTATGGAAGCGTTATTGCGTTGGTGAGTTTAGCGATATAGATGATGCAAAGAAGTTTCTTGAAAACATGAATATCAAAGGTGCTTTTGTCGTTGATTACACGAAGAAAAGGTACGTTGAATTATGATCAAGTTTCAAAAAGGAAGTTTGACGGTCGAAGTTGCGATGGGCTTACCCGTTTTGATCATGGTGCTGTTTACCTGGTTTGACTTGTCTGTACTTACGTACTCGATGGGGGTAACCGACCATGCGCTGACGACAGCAGTGATGAGTAGTAAAAAACAAGGTAGTTCTAGCAACTCGGAAAAAGTGGACTATCAAGATGTGGTCAAAACCAAACTAGAATCTAGCGGTGGTGCCTTATGGTCGAAGGTTGTCGACCATTCATCGGTATCGGCATCGGTCTATTACTTTAAAAATTTGTCTGATTTTGTGCAGTGTAACCGTAGCGGCCAAGCCTTAGATGATTGCCCTAATGTCAAAAAAGGCGATGCAGTGGCGAACTCAGTCAATATGCCGATAGCCATCTATCAATTGAGTTTCACTTATCACCCTTTGTTTAACTTTGTTATGCCAAGCATGAGCATTAATCGAGAGATGGTCGCAGTTCAAGAATATGAACGATGCACTTTCAAATTAGGTGAGGAGATCACTTGTGGTGGCTAAGTCGAAACAAACCGGAGCCTTTATCGTTGAACTCGCATTGGTATTACTCTTTTTTGGTTCAATCATTGCCATGCATATCAACTACACGATCGCAGTAAACAAGAAAGGGCAGTTGGATAGAGTGGTTTATTCCATCGTAAGCGTCATAAGCGAGCGTCGACAGTTGTTCGCCAACGAACTTAATATTTGTGGTGAGAACGGTAGACATTGTGAGGCACAAGTAAATAACGCGTTTTACATGGCGAAAGGCATGCTGAAACGTACGTTACCAGATTTTGATGCCAGCGAATTAGGCATGAGAATCACGGAGCTCTCGTTAGAAGAAAAGGACACTAAGCTCGTTACGTTTACCAACTTCAAAGGCAAAACAGAAGATTGTAATTTTCCAGATCTGAAGGAAATCACGGTGGCAGAAGCGAAGAAGCTATTACCACTGACGACACAGAACCGACGTCTTCCGCTTTATCACGTATCTCTATGCTACAAAACACCTTTCAATATCATCGGTGTAATGCGTGGTGAGCCGATCAAGGTTGTGACCAGTTCATACTCATTTGCAAGGATTTAATATGAAGGGCTTCACTAAGCAGAAAGGAGTGGCTGGAATCATATTTGTTTCGTTTCTCCCTATATTAATCATCACTTTCTCATTTTCTGTCGGTTACACACAACGTTTACTTGCGCACTCAAAAATCGAAGAAGCGGCGGAAGTAGCAAGTCTTGCTTTGATCGCAAGCCCTGGTAAAGACAATAAAGACGATCAGGACTATGCGCAGAGAATTGTTGATTTATACATTACTGACAACATCAGCGATATCGAGATCAGCGTATCCACTAAAAAGTGTGAATACAAAGATGGCTGTGTTCAACGGAATAATGAGCTATCACCATTTGCTGACTTCACCGTTGTCGCGACTGCGGAGCATGACTCGTGGATCTCACACAACGAAATTGGTGTAGAACCCAAGTTCAAGGTCTCTGGTGACTCGATTACGAGAAAATACCTACCTCAGCCCGTTGATATCTACTTCATATTGGATACCAGTCAATCGATGAGTAACCCATGGTATGGTGAAAGAAACAAGACTCAAATGCAGGTCGTAAAAGATACGATTACCAGAGTCGTTAAAGAGTTGGAGAACTTCAAAACCGGTCCGGATAAGAAAAGTCGAGTTGCGCTTTTAACTTATAACGCCTACAACGCAAAGTTCGATAAAGGCGCTGGTCGAGTGAAGTTATACGATTATGCAAGTGAGTTTTCTCACACTGAAGCGTCATTTGAAAGCATCGTCGATAAGATGTTTGATAAGTCTGTAGTAGAGCAAAAGCCGCACTATGCTAGTGATTATAATAAGTCGCAGGATATCCCTCTGACTGATAAATATCAGGAATTTATTGATATTCTAAACTCCCACAAAGTGATGCCAGCAAGAGGTGGTGGTACTCAATCATGGCTCGGTTTAATTGCTGCGGCGAAAGAAGCGGATAAAGTTAAAAAGGAAGATCGAAACCCAGAGCAAGTGTTTATTATTCTTTCTGATGGTGCAGATACAGATGTGCAATTTCCGATGGGACTGAATAGAAATAGATATTATAGAGATAAGTATGACGTCGTGACTAAATATTACGTAGACCAGTATGATGGGCGAACTTATTATTATCAGGTTTATGACAAATTCTTAAAGTCATTAGTGGGTGAGCATGGTTTGTGTGAAAGCCTTAAGAAAAGAATATCTAGTAAAGAAAATAAGTTTCAAAGTGAACATGCGAAGCTAGAGGGTGAAAAAACCAAGGTCACCATGGGCGTAATAGGTGTTAACTACAACGTACAAAAAGATGATGGTTTCGGTGAGTGCGTTGGTGAGAAAAACATTTATCATGCGAAAAGTGGTAAAGACGTTTACAAATATATATTAAATCTGATTAACGAAGAAACAGGACGATTAAAAGATTAAAATGAAAAAGTTAATACCATTTGCGATTATTTTTACTTCAAATGTCGCGCTCGCTAATTGTATCAACCACAGTGAAAACTATGTTACTTCAAAAGTTTTGAAAAGCTCTGATACAAAAATTACTCAGGTGGATGGAAAACTCTCATCAGTAATTAATGAGGATCTTTCCATTGTGCAAGATGAAAAAATTGAAAAGGTTGAAGCGACAAACGCCACGGAAAGTTGCACATTTGATAAGAACTCAATGTCGTTAGTTCTACACTATGATACTAATGAGCACTATCTAACAAACGTACATAAACAAGCTATATCAAAGTATTTAGAACTGGTTAACGAAGACAAACGTATTCTCGTTGAAGGGCACACGGATGATGTCGGAAGCCAGGCTTACAACAAAAGTTTATCCCTTCGACGTGCAAGCACTGCCTCAAAGTATTTAAAGAAAGATCTGGGGCTTGGCAACAGAATCGTGGAAAAGGCCTTTGGGGAGTCTGCACCTATATGTAAGGTGAACGAGAATAAGCTGTCAGGCTGTAACCGTCGAGTTGTATTAACTATAGAGTAATGAGCAATCCACTATTTGCTGTTGTAATTTTAATATTCATGTGCTCAATCTTATGTGGTATTTAAAGCTTAGTTTTTACTAAGCTTTTATTTTTGTGAATATTATTTCTGTAATGTATAAATTAGTTGTCTCAATCAATGAAATGTAAACATATTTTCGTGTCGATATTTTTGTTTTTTGGTAACGCTTACCATTCCTATGCTGAAGTAGAAAAACCAGCGATGAGCGCCCAACTAGAGGAGTATGTATATAACCCTCGTATACTCAAAGATGTTTCTGACACTTTATTAGGCATCGACTTAAATAAAAATAATATCAGAGATGATGTCGATAAAGTCGTTAACCACCTAGAAGTAACAGAAGCTGATAAAGAGTTTATGTTACGTTATATCCAATATGCGACAAGTATATTAAGTTATGATTTCGCAAAAGATAGGTTAGAAAATCCGCTGATTGCTAGCGAACTCTACAAAGAACTCAATTATATAAATAGCTGCTATAAAGAGTCAGGTGTTGATGGTAAAGATTTATATGATTCAATAAATGCATTAAACGTATTGATGTTTAATACAGACGCTAGAATCATTGCCTATCTACATTATGAAAAGTACTTGGATATTAGAAATACATACGAGTTGCTAAGCTATGATTGTAAAAACAAAAAATATCATCAAGTTTAATCGCGATATCTTTGCCATTTAAAAAGCTCTGTTATTTAAAAACGAATTTAGCCACCATCGCTTTTGTTCTGTCTATACAATTATTATCAGTACACGAGGTAAAGCCGCTAGATAACCGCGCCTAGCTTACCGATACAACTGTATGGTTCTTGGCATCGGGAATAAGCAAAGAGCTAAGATTTGTAAAATGGTTTTAGCGTTTCTTTGATGTTGTTTCGAATACGCTTGTGGTGCAGGTTGTTTTTTTCTCTTTTGTGATAAATGAAATGGTAGCTGACAAGGTTTGACTCAATGGGCAAGTCAATCACTTGTAAGTCTAGTTGTTCCTTCCATTTCATTGCAAAAGAGTGGGGGATTATCGCGATATTGTCACTCTCAATCACGTTTAACACGACGCCAGAAAGAGAAGATGCCACGGTTTCGACTTGTACGTTATTTAGGTATTGGCTGTGATTGGTCGTTTGACTCACAGTCCATTCATCAGTCAGCACGCAGTGTTTTTCTTTAAAAAACTGCTTGGTATTGATTTGTCCATTTATTCTCGGATGTGTTTTGCGGTATACGACGACATTTGGCTCTTCGTGAATCACCTCATTGACCAGTGTAGAATCATCAGACTTGATTGAATCAATGATTAACGCAATTTTCTGCTGATGAAGCAGTTCCAGTAACAAGTTTTTTGTCGCGACAGCTTCGTGAATAAAAACGTTGTTAATCGACGATAAACTACCCGAAAATACCTCTGAGCAGTAAACCTTAAATTGAGGCGAAATGGACAATGCATTCTCTACCATACACAGTGCTTGCCTTAGTTTGGGGAGCAAGTTCTGCCCTCTAGAAGTCAGGGAAATTGAACGTCCTACCTTGGTGAAGAGTTGGTATTCAATTAGTGCTTCCAAGCGCCTAATTGAAGCGCTTACTGCTGGTTGCGTCACGCCAAGGTGCTCAGCTGCTTTGGTGTATGATTGATATTCTGCAGCAATTAAAAATGTTTGGATTAAGTTTAAATCCAGTTTTTTATTAGTCATCAAAGTTATGGTCTGTTGTTATTTTAATATTGATTGCTTAATCAATATACCTCTAAACCAAAGATCAATTAACTTCGTTGATGTTATACAGAATATATCAAATATTAATATCTCACCGGTAAATGAAACGTTACCATTGAGAAGAATCGAAAGGCTTTAAAAAAACAACTAATTATCGTTAATGGATGAAAGTATGCTTTCAATTATTGGAATCAGCCATTTATAAATAGGACTATTGCGATGGCGATAGTGCATGTATAGGTAAATATCTTGAGACTCGCCTTTGAAGGAGGCTTTTAGTTGTGGAGAGAGTGACAAACTTTTGAGTCCGGAAAGATGCTTTCTTGAAAGAAACGCAGATGTGGGGAATAGAGCATCTGTCTCAGAAATCACTTCTAATAGAGACAAAATGGAACTGGACCTAAAAGCGGTTTTGGTTTCAATGTTTTCACGCTCTGCCCAGCACTCAATAAGCGTTCTGTTCTCATTCCAATCTGGGACGATTGCAGTGACAATTGGATATAGACTTAAGTCATTACAATCGATCGCTTGATCCGATAAAGGGTGTGCATCTCTCGCTAATATCTGAAATTCATCGGTGGCAAGGTGCTTGGTTTGTAGTTCTTTAGGGACATTGTTTAGAGGGTAGTTGATTCCCAAATCTAACTCACCATTAATCAGTTTACTAATGGTATTTGAGCTCCAACTTTCTGTTTCTATTGTGATATTAGGAGCGATATCTAATAACTTTAAATGTAATTTCGCAGGGAAAGATACGCCAAAAAATCCATTAAATGCGATTTTTATATTCGCGGAACTGCTTTCTGGCGAAAATTCATCAAGTTCTAAAATGAGATTCGATAAATCATCCATTATTTTAGGTAAGCTATCGGAGAAAAGTTGTCCTTTGTCCGTCGGCTTCAATCCATACCTCGTTCGCACAAATAGTGGGTCGTATTCCAGGCTTTGGTTAGCGTTACTTAGTAACGTATCAAGATAGTGATGGTAATTGGCTTTCAGGTGAACATACCTACAAACTGCATGTTCCAGCGAATATCCCTGCGTAAAACTTCTGGTCGACGACGGTTTACGATGAAAACAATCGTCTGATGATCATCAACGATGCAGGCTCACCAGACATTTCTTCTCATAAGAATTTAAAAGTTAACTCTGACGGTTCGATTGACGTTTACTACGGCCCAAAGCCACTGAAAGGTTATGAGAGCAACTGGGTACAAACGAACCCAGGAGAAGGTTGGTTTACGTATTTCCGCTTCTACGGCCCAACAGAGAAAATGTTCGATAAGAGCTGGACGATGGGTGATATCGAACTCGTCAAATAAGAACGTTGGTATGAATATAGGGAAACACGCGTCTCCCTGAGTTATAACACGGCACCTCAAAACTGAGATTGTCTGTTGTAAAATTAAGCTCGGCTACAGGACTGTTTTTTCCTGTGGCTGAGCTTTTTACTAAATAAACAAGACTTATCAACTGGCTAAGTCTTGAGAATAATCTGATGGCGCGTTTTCCAACTTTCCAGTTGTTTATTGGCTGAAACACAGAACATTTACTGTTGAGATATTGAACGCAAATATCGTGTAGTCAAAGGTGGAATGTCTTGTCAGAATGTCCTTACTTATTTTCAATTAGTCAATTAAAAACATATAGTTAATTGTCATTTCGTTAAAGTTCGAAATTTGACATTTTTGCTGATCAATTTAGTCTGGCTTTCCAATTAGAGGAAGCATTTATGTTCAGCATTCTAAGAAAAATAATCATACTTACCGCAACCGTAACCAGTCTTGCGGTTTCCTTTAATGCGCTTGCGAAAGAAAATACAAAAGATAGCATCGTAGTCGGCGTTATCACACAAAACGACTCTTCAAATTCCATTGTAGACAGTGTTGGTCCATTTTACGGCATCAACCTCGATTATCTCTCTAACATCGCGAAGGTTCTTGGGTTCAACCTAGAACTGCGCGCTTATCAACACATTCCGCCATTGCTTGACGATGTTGAAAACGGTGTGATTGATGGCGCTGTGGGTTTTAGCAAAACGCCAGAAAGAGAGAAGCGTTTTCTGTTTTCGAAACCCTTTTTCTCCAGCACCATCGCTGCTTGGTATCGCGATGCTAGCTATAAAGATCGTGGTATTCGCGATATCAAATGGGTGTGTGTGGAAGGTAGCGTGTACTGCGACAATCTAACCTCGCAGGGCATCGACAACATTATCTATGTGAAAACGCGTTTAGAAGCCTTTGATGACGTTCGACGTGGTAAAGCTAACGCGTTGATTTACACCTATGTGGGCATTACCGAATACCTTGATGCTAATGATATTGTGAAAGGAATTGTCGATATTCCGAATTGGCTGCAGGAAGAAGAGGTGAGTTTTATCGCCTCACTAGACAACCAGAAACTGATCGACAACATCGACAAAATTCTTGAATGGGAGCAGAGCGGTAAAAACATTCGTTCTGTGGCATCAAAAAACCCGTATCACATCAACGACAAGTTGCTAGTGGCGTACCGTCGTAATCATAAAAGTAACTTGACGATCACGTACAGCAGCAGTGATGAAGCGTATCCATTTCTCTATCGAGATTCGCACACGGGTAAGCTGGACGGATTCTTCCCAGACTTTATCGACTTAATTCAGTCGCGTACGGGTTTGGCCTTTAGTTATGTGAAACCGACGTCGAGTCTTTCTAATGGGTTGACGGCGTTTGATGCCGATATTGTCCCGGTATCTTATGTGGGCCCAGTCCCTAAGTCAGACTGGCTGATCACTAAACCATTCATGCACAGCAATTACGTTTCTATCCAAGCAGAAGAGAGCGAACGCGACAAGTCATCGCCAGAAAAAGCGGGCATTCTACTGAGTTTAAAGAAACAAGGGTTGGTGCACTTAGGTGTGTGGCAACAGGACCGTTTTGACCGTTATGACGATTTAAAACAGTTGCTTGCGGATTTGAAATCAGGCGTTTTGGACGTGGCTTACATTCCTGATGACGTTGTTCATAGCATGATTGCACAAGATCAGGTCGATGGTTTGGTGATCAATGAGCAAGACGTTCTGACGTTCTCGAATGCGTTTGCAGTTGCAAAACACAATACGCAGCTCCAACACATGCTCAACAGCATCATCGAAACCATTGACTCAAATGAGATAGAAAAACTTCTGCGCTCGCACCGAAGCTTCAATCTAGTTTATGGCTACGACGATGAGCAAATGGCAAAATTTTTCTTGGCAGGTGCGGTCGCTTTTTCTCTGATGTTTGCTGCCGCGTATTTCATTCTTGCGCACCTACGTCTAAAGGTGAAATTAGCTGAGCTGAATGCCAATAATGAAGAAGCGGAAAAACAATGGCTGATGGGCATCATTCAAGAAATTAACAGCTTGGTGTTTATTCACGGTGAAGATAACCAGTTGGAAATGAGCAACTGTGCCAACTACAAGAGCAAGCAATGCCAAGAATGTAAGCTGAAAAGCTGCTCGACTAATGCGCCTCTCGTGAACAACTCGGATGAATTGGCCACTGTAGTTGGCGGACAACGCATCTCGGAAGAGGTCGCGTCTGCGGGGTGCGAACTCGGTATTAAACATGTGTATCGTGAGCGAAAAACCATCGCGTCTCCAAGTGGGAAGAAGAAGTTTGTGCTGACTGTGATCCAAGACATTACTCAGCAAAAAGAGCGTGAGCAGGCGTTAATTGATGCGCAAAAAGAAGCACAAACTGCAGTGCGCGCTCGTGAAAACTTTTTAGCGACCATGAGTCATGAGTTAAGAACCCCATTATCGGCGGCGCACGGCATCCTCGATTTGCTGAATCGCCAAGTGACGGCCGATTCAAATCGCGAGCTGATCGCTCAGGCCATGCGATCACTCAATCATTTGAATGTGCTAGTAGACGAAGTGTTGGATTACTCAAAGCTGGAAGCAGGACAGTTAACCGTTGCTCCCGCTAAAACCGACTTACTCAAAACCTTGTGCGATGTGTTTAGAAGCTTTGAGCCAAGAGCGCTTGCGAAAGGTTTGGATTACAAAGTTACGATCAAGCCGTTTTCGGATGCGTTCATTGAAATCGATGCACTGAGATTAGTGCAAATTACCACCAATCTGCTCTCAAATGCCGTGAAATTCACAGCAGAAGGCGAGATCGGAATCAGTGTCATCCTGCACGAAAAGCAGCTTATTTTGAAAGTTGCAGATACGGGCATTGGCATGACGGATGGCCAACTCGAAGGCATTCTCAACCCGTTTGTTCAAGCGGATGACAGCATTACACGCAAATATGGCGGTACGGGGTTAGGGCTGAGCATTGTTGACCGATTGATCGACTGTATGGGCGGCGTGCTCTGCATCGATTCACAATTCGGCTTGGGTACGACGATAACTGTCAAATTGCCAATTGAGCGTTGTGATTCAGAACCAGAAGTGTGTTTGAACTGGACTTACAGCGAGGCATTGCCACTCAGCATTCGTCAGTGGTGTGACGCATGGAAAATGCAGCCAGCAACACTGGCAAGAAGTATGGCGAACCTTTACGCCGCACAAGACAACGAAGCGGGCTTTGATGGTGTGATGCTGCGCGATGATCGAGAAATTCTCGGTAGTCTCACGTTGCGAGAGCTTCAATACCCAGATGCGCTGTTCAACTTGCTTAGCCAAACGCAGCAAGAGACCAAGTTGGACGAACTTAAGTCCGAAGAAGTCTCGTGGATTCTCGGAACGGTATTAGTTGCGGAAGATAACCCAATCAACCAAAGCGTGATTTCAATGCAGCTGCGTGAGCTTGGTATCGAACCTGTGATCGTGAACAACGGCCGTGAGGCTTGGGAGTACATCAACCAAGATGAAAACGTCGTGTTGCTGCTGACCGATTTTCACATGCCAGAAATGGATGGCTATGAACTCATCAAACATGTGAGGGCGTCTGGTTTCAAATCGCTGTCAATCATCGGTGTGACGGCAGAGGATGCTCGCCTTGCCAATGAGCGCACACAAGACATCGGTATTGATGATGTACTTTACAAGCCTTACGACCTCAACAAATTGAAAACCGTTTTGGTGCCATTTATTGGCAAGAAAGAAAAGACCCGATTACCGGATTGGATTAAGCGTTTTAAAACGCAAGACGCAAAAGAAATTGCGCGTGTGTTTAGCCAATCTATGGCAACGGATATTGAAAACCTACAAGCAGCCTCGACTGAGCGAGATAAAAAACGGGTTATCCACGGCATCAAAGGTGCGGTTGGGGCAATTGGAATCAGCATGCTGACTGAGCTTTGCATTGAGGCAGAGCGAGTCACCGCGGCGGAGTTTGACAGGCGAGCAGCGGAGTTAATTTCACGAATCGAGCAGGAGATCGACAATATAGACTATTGGGCAGAGATGAATGAATACACAGCTTAATGTGATGGTGATTGATGACCATCCACTACAAACCACAATACTCACGCAGATATTGAATCGCTATTGCGCGCAAGTAACGTCCTTCAACGGTGTCGATGATGCGATTCAATGTGCGCAACGTCAGCATTTTGATGTAATTTTTTGCGATATCCAGATGCCAGGAAAAGACGGCATCGACATGATGGAAATGCTCGATCAGATTCAATACCAAGGACAAGTTGTGTTAGTCAGTGCGATGGAGCTGACCATCATCTCTGCGGTGCGTGCCATGTGCGAAGAGTTTAGCTTTGAGGTGTTAGGAAAGCTGCCTAAGCCGTATGACGAAAACCAAGTGGTTGAACTGCTGAGCCTAATGAAAGGTGAAAAAACCAAAAAGGCGACGTTTATTCAACCCATTGAAGTGCAGGATCAAGAGTTCTTATTCGCGTTGGGTGAAGGGCGAGTGAAAAACTATTACCAACCGCTAGTGGATGCGCAAAGTGGAGAGGTGCTTGGGTATGAAGCGCTCGCGCGTTGGAGTCATCCGATTTATGGCGTGTTGTCGCCTTACCACTTTCTGCCGATTGTTGAACGTTGTCATCTCTCTGCCGAGTTGTTCCAAGCCGTCTTGAATAACGCGATTTATGACATCAAGCATCGGGGTTTGACGCAAAAAGTATCCATCAATGTTGATCATGAAAACTTGGAAGATCCGGAGTTTTCACATCGCTTTTTGCAGCAATGCCTTGAGAACGAGATTGAACCCTCTCAAATCACCATTGAAATTACAGAGCGCGACACGTTCCAAACCAGTGCATCTCTGTACAAGAACCTACTCAAGCTAAGAATGAACGGCGTCACCGTCTCAATTGATGACTTTGGCACTGGCTCATCGACGTTTGAAAAACTGGCTCAACTGCCGTTCAACGAGCTCAAAATAGATCGCTCGTTTGTGCAAGGCGTCGAGTGCGATATGAAAAAACGCAACATTGTTGTCGCCATCTGTGCGCTGGCGAAAAGTTTGAACATACGGCTCGTCGCGGAAGGAATTGAAGATGAAGTCACGCTTCAAGTGATGCGTGAATACGGAATTGACCTTTGCCAAGGTTTCTACATCGACAAACCCATGCCTTTAGAAGCAATAACCATACTGAATGAAAGATATGAATAAAATGAATTGTTTGATCTTTGATGATCACCCTCTAGTTTGCGTTGCAATCAAATCCTTACTGAAAGAGCTGGGGATGACCAATGAAGTGTTTACCGCAACGTCTGCTAAGTCTGCATTTAAGACATTAAAAGAAAGCAACATTGAACTGCTGATTTTGGATGTGAACTTGGCCGATTGCGACGGCTTTGATTTCTACAAACGCATCAAATCCCACGGTTATGAAGGCAAGGTCATTTTCTTCTCGGCGGAAACCAGCCAAATGTACAGTCAAATGGCGTTTCGATCTGGCGCAGATGGTTATGTGTGCAAATCGGAAAATCACGACATTCTGAAAGACGCTATCGAAGCGGTGGTGAAGGGCTATACCTTCTTTAAATTTAAGCAAGTCGCGAACGAAGTCAGAGAAATGCCGCAACTTTCGAGCAGAGAAAGTGCCGTGATGAAGTATTTGCTGCAAGGCAAGTCCAATCGAGATATCGCATCTGTGTTGTCGATTAGCGATAAAACCGTCAGCACTTATAAACGCCGCGTGCTGGATAAATTTAACGTAAAGAACATTGTCGAGCTAACGAGAGTAGCGGGGACCTAAGGAGACACCATGACATTTAAAAGCATCGCGCTGTCTTTCTTTGTGGCGACGTTACTGTTTGCGACTTCAACAATGATGATAGGCGCTGTGTTGATTTCTTATGAAGTAAAGCAGTTCAACACCTACGCAAATAACCTAGCCAAAATAAAGCAAAAAGTCATTTTAATGGGGCTGCTGACGGAAGCGAAGCTCGAACAATACAAAGGCTTGAGCGTGGATGAAGTAGAAGCTCAAACTGAGTTCAGCTTCCAAGACGCGATTTACTCGCTGTCACCGTACGAAAAGCTGAATTACGTTGAAGCCGTCGCGCGCAAATCGCTGCATCAAGCCGAAGCGTATTTATCGAATGCGTTTAATCGACAAAATGCCATTATGTACTTTCGCTCTTATACTGGGAGCAAGTTGATTTTAGAGCGACCAATCAAAGCGTTAGAAGGTGTGAAGGCCACATTCGATGTCGATTGGTGCAAGAGCAACTACTCTTGCGTTCTGGCTGCGTGGAAAGAACAACTGACTGATCGCGTGTTGTTTTCTCTGCCGTTTAAAACCACCTACTCGGATGACATGGCAATAAGCATCATGAGCCCGGTTTATTTCCAAGGTGAGTTAGTCGGCGAGTTTTCAGAACAGCTCTATCTTTCATCACTTTATAACGAAGGGAAAGCCGTCGACGTACAGATCTCCAATGGTAACAAACAAATGGTGATCTATTTTTCAGGTTATCCGTGGCCATCGTTCGCGTACACTCAATCTTTTGTGGCAGACAACAACAACTTGATTGTCTACATGTACCCGTTTAGTAAAGTGATGGTGGATTACAGCTTTCTGTTTGTTATTTTCTTTTTGGCAACCTTGGCGTATTACAACAAAGCGCATGAATCCAAAGAGAGCAAACTTCGTCTGGCGACGGCACTGACGAATGTGACAAAAGACGATTTAACTGGGTTACTTAACCGCAGGGTCTTTAAAGATAGCGAATTCAAACGCCGCTTGAAAACGGCCCCTTATTCCGTCATTGCCATTGATGGCGACAGGATCAAGCGAATCAATGATCGCTATGGTCATCACGTTGGGGACGAGGTTATCGAGATCATTGCCGATGCGATGCGTAAAGTGTTCAGAACCAGCGATTATCTCGTCCGAACTGGGGGCGATGAGTTTATCGCAATCTTGCCGGGGTGCAGCATCAGTCAGTCTTCGATGTTGGCGAAAAAGTTACGTAGCGTTGTCAAAGACAACCGACTTAAAACGTTAGACATTGAAGTCAGCGTAAGCACTGGCGTTGCGGCAAACGAATCACACGAATCACTGCAAGATGTTATCGTTCGAGCGGATGAAGATCTCTATGAGATGAAAAAACGCAGACAACAATCACAGTAAGTAATAGTTTTATTGATAAAAATGCCAAGTGATTGGACATAACCATGACATAACTGTTTGATTAATTTGACCAAACAGAAAGAGTGGTCTTTTATATTAGAGCAGCCGGCAAACAATGGCTGCTCTAATTATTTTCTGACCTTACATCTGGTGTCGCGTGTGAACAAAGATCTCGACTTAAACCTACTCAAAATTCTTGTCTTATTGGATAAGCACCGCCAACTCAAGCCCGTTGCAAAAGCGATGGGGAAAAGTGAAGCGTCTATCAGTAAATACCTTGCCCGATTACGACTTCAGCTTAACGATGAGCTGTTTATCCGACATCCTCACCACATGGAGCCGACGGACTATTTAAAGCGTCAACTGCCTAAAATTGCCGACGCGTTGGAAAAGCTTGAAACCTGCTTAATTAGTGGCGAGTTTGAGCCAGAAAACTACGAAAAAGACATCACAGTCTGTTTACCGCAAACCGCTCAATACTCATTTGGTCACTTGCTCGCAATGGATTTGATGGAGCTGTTCCCTAAAGCACACATTTCAGTGGCCACCATTACTGAGTACACGGTTGAAGAGATCATCCTAGGCAAGGTGGATGCGCAGCTTCATTACTTTAACGATGACTTACCGAAATCTGTCCATCAGAAATTCATTGGTTATGCACCCGCAGTGGTTGTGGTTCCGGAAGAGTTGGGGATTACAACTCTTGAAGAAGCTGCACAATTACCATTCATCATGTTAGAAATCATCGGCTGGAAAGAGAAAGAGCAGCTTGCCAAGCGCGCAATGGAGAGTCACGGTATGGTGATCAACCGAATTGCAGCGTTAGATAATGTCAGCAGCGTGTTGAAGCTAATTAAGCAAAAGAGTGCGGCAACGGTGTTACTTGAGTATCAAGCGCCAATAGAAGGGTACAACTTTATACGAGTACCGGAATCTTACTACCCGAATGGTTGGCCCAAGATTGTGGTGCAAATGAAGCAAAGTCATCGGCATGATGCAATGCACCAGCTGTTAACTGGCGCCATTGCAAAATACATGAGTGCTTAATTCTCAGTGCTTAGCGGCAAAACTGAATGTTTTCTGACTGAGGGATAGTATGCAGCAGCTCAATCAATGAGTCTGCATGGTACTTCTTCAAGATACGTGTTTTGTAGGTACTGATCGTTTTAGCGCTCAGTGAAAGCTGCTCAGAAATCTTCTTATTTGAGTAGCCTTGCGCTAAGTAATGGAACACCATAGCTTCGCGGTTTGATAGCGTCACATCACCCGATGATGGCGTGTGAGTCGACTTAAACATCGAGTAACCGCGAGACACACTCACAATCGCATCGGCGATAGTTTCTCTTGCTTCATTCTTGTTTAAGAAGCCGTTAGCGCCCATTTCGTAAGCGGCTTTAGAAAGGCTAGAGTAGTCACGTGAAGAGACAAACAACAGTCGTCCACGATAGCCCGTCGCTAAAATGTTTTTGGCTAAACGCATACCATCTCGGTCGCCAAGCACTACGTCTAATATAATCAAATCAATCCTTTGACTTCGAACGAGCTCCATTACTTCCGCACTGTCAGTGGTTTGGATTACTTCAGCTGTGTTGATTGCATTTTCAACAAGAGAAGCAAGCGCTTCGCTGTACAATGGCTGGTCGTCGATAATAAGAACGTTATTCAAAGTGAACCTCATCTAATATTTCAACTAGTACGCTGTCAGGCAACAGCTCGATTGGATGAGTAGGATTGTAGGAAAAACCTTGCTGAGAGGAAGGAAAATGACTCTTTCCAAAAATGAAAATCAGTGTCTTATTTTTTGGAATGTTGGCGGCAGCCATTGAAACACTTAACGATGAGAAAATTGTGTAAAAACACGCTCTGACAGAAAACTAACAAACAGAAAACGTTAATTCATCCACTGCTGACCGTGATGTTCTGTTTCGCATATTGATACATGTTGTTGTATTTAATGGATTGTAATTCTCGGTTATCACACAAGTTTCGTATTACGCGGTCACAATGCTCGAGCTTACGATAAATTGCGTATTCGCCGCGATACTCAAATGGGCGAAGTGAGGCTAACCTCACAATCGCTAAACAGATTTTCTTAGAGTGAGGAAGAAGGTCGTGCAGTTGAAAGTAGCGATCAAAGTGCGGTGTGATTGAGGAGGTAGAAATCGACTTCTGAGCGGTAATTTGTCTTCGGATTTGCTCGATTTTGGTCTGCGATTCTTGCAGGCGCACTTCCAGGCTTTTGAGCATGTGCACTTGGCTTCGGAAAATACTTGGATGTTGCGCCTCGGCAATGGCTCGGCGAGCACGTGGCAACATCGATTTCATTTCACTTAAAAATGAACAACGTTCGAGCAGTACACACAGATGGTAAAGATCATAGAAGTGCGACAGTTGATTGCTGGCTAGTACCGCTCTGACTTGAGAAATAGCGGCTTTTAAATCACCACGAATCAGCGCGATGTGCGCGTCAATCAATGCAAATTGAGCTTTGAATTGTGAGTTCTTCTCTATTTCACCAATCAGTGGGTTTAATCCAAACAGGAGGTTTTCAAAGCATTGATTTGAAGGTGCATTGAGCGCTCTATATAAGTGGCAGCGCACAAAATTCAGTTTGGTGAAGATGCCGCCTCGGAAGGTATTTTCGTAGTAGCGCTTAATGTAAGTGACCGCGTCATCGTAAGATTCGCTGGCTAAAGAGAGGTTGGTGATCACCAGTTCACGCTCAGAACCTGCATCCAACAACATAGTCGATTGCTTAAGGTGTTTGATCGCTTTAGGAATGTCTTCACTGAGCACCGCCATGTTAGACATTTCATCGTGATAGTAGGGGTTCTCTTTTTTACTGCTCAAGCTTTCCAGAACTTCTTGTGCTTTTTCTAAGTCATCGGTCTCAATTAGCGTGTTGGCGAGAGCAGTTTTAATCCAGTCAAAATTGTCTTCTTTGAGTAGCTTTTCGTATTCGCTACGGGCGCTAGAAAACTGTTTGTTTTGCACCATTGCATGCGCACGGTAACGTCTGATCAGTTTTGAATATTCGGGATGAAAGGGAAGAAGGGTATCAGTGGCTTCAATCACGCCTTCAAAGTCCATCTCACGCAGTTTTTCGTAAATCGGTAGTAGCACGCTTCTGCGTTTCATGGCTGACAGCAGTCGGTTGCGAAAAAAGGTGTGATTAAACGGTTTTAGCAAGTAGTCATCAGGGTCGCAGTCCACTATTGAACGAACGATTTTGTGATCATTTTCTCCGGTCAAAAAGACGAACGTTGTATGTGCAGGCAGAATCTGCGCGTGCTTTAACTCTTCTAACAACTGAAAGCCATTGAGCTGAGTTTGAAAGTTGTAGTCACAAATCACCAAATCAAAATGCATTTGTTTACAAAGATTGATGACCTCAAAAGGTTTATAAGCGTAATAGATGTCACTTAAATCGAGTTGTCGAAGTATCGCGGTCACGCTACTCGTAACCAGTCTGGAATCGTCAGCGACCAGAACTTTACACAGATTACGGTCAAAACTCATGGGTCAATCCTTGTGCAGTCAAAGCGTGTAATAAAATTCAATGCAGCGGAAGCTTAAATGCTTCTCTTGAGGTTTTTTTGAGGGAAGAGAATCGCTTTATGTATGTTGAGTAACCCAATGATGGACGTCATTAACGCTTAGCTCTAGATCGGTGATGAGTTTCTCTAACGCCGTTTGATAAAGGGGGGAATGAGATCGGCCCAATTGTTCGGTCAATAAAGCGGATTGATGAATACGCTCTAAGCCTATTTGTGCGAGCCCGCCTTTAATCTTGTGCACGGTCTGGAGTGAATGTTTTGGTTCGTGTAGATGCGCTTTTAACACTTCGAGATCTTCTGTCATGGTTTCCAGATACACCGTTGCCATGTGGTGTTGCATATCGGCTGGAAAGTGAGTTAACCATTGAGTATGTAGAGAAGAGTCTGAATTCATATAAGTGGAGCATCGTTTGTTATTGATTAAGAACAGATAAATAGTTATTAATTTTAAGAAACGGGTCAAGTATAGGGCTGTTTTTAAACTAATTCTAAATTATTGATATCTAATGTTTTGTTGTAGTTGTGAGGCTTTTCTTACATCAAAATAGGAAGCCAATAAGGGAGAGGTTGCTGCACTACACTCGATAGCTGCGTTTCAAATTTCTTCATGTTAGAAATGAGTGGCATTTTATTGCTATCTTCTGCGTTGTAACTTTGCTTGTGGCATAAAGCATTCGCTCAAATTATTCCTAAACTTTTCAGTGTTATGGCCGCTATAGAACGTAACGAAGGTGGGAGAGTAGAATCTCTACCGAAGTCTTGTTCAAAATTGAGACATATTTTCACTGTTTGAGATGGAAGTGTGCAGTAATCGTCCTTTTGAAGGTTTACAAACACAGTCGTAAAGACTAAAAAGGACGCTTGGATTTTTTGCCGTAGGAAGAAGTTCTTTACGGTATTGCATCAAGCCTTTTCTTGACGCGTTTTTTGGATATTGGGTCTATGAGTAACGTAACCAGCACCATTTTGACTGAAAGTGGTACCAATGAGCTCGAAATTATTGAGTTTCACCTAGAAAAACAATTGCCAGATGGCAGCACCAAAACCTGTTATTACGGTATTAACGTTGCCAAAGTACGTGAAGTGATTCGCGTGCCAGAGACGACAGATTATCCGAACGCGCAACCTCATATGATTGGTGTGTTCTCATCTCGCGATGTCCTAACGCCTTTAGTCGATTTGGCTGGTTGGTTAGGTGTACCTACGCGACAAGATCTTGAGCGCAAGTTTGTTATCGTTACCGATTTCAACAAGATGACCAATGGCTTCCTAATCGACAGCATTTCACGTATTCACCGTATTTCATGGAATGATGTGGAATCGCCAAGTCAGTTTTTAGAAGCCGGTGAGCAGGATTGTGTTGTGGCGGTCGTTCGCAAAGATGGCAACCTGATTATGATCCTCGACTTTGAAAAGATCATTGCAGACATTAACCCTGAGCTGAGTATGGAAAAATACGACGTGAAAGTGGATAAATCTGTTGATTTGAACCAGCGCATGGTTGGTAAGCGTAACGCGAAAACCATCATGGTTGTGGACGATTCCGCGTTCATCCGTTCTCTGATTCAAGATACTTTGGCGTCGTCAGGTTACAACGTTATCACCTGTAAAGATGGTGGTGAAGCGCATGAGAAATTGATGAGCCTGATTGAAGTTGCGAAAGAAGAACAGCTACCAGTGCGAGAACTGCTGGATGCGGTTGTGACGGACGTAGAAATGCCTCGAATGGATGGCATGCACTTAGTGAAAAGGTTGCGTGAAACCGAAGCGTTCCGCCAAATGCCAATTATCATGTTCTCGTCACTAATGAGTGAAGATAACCGAGCAAAAGCGCTGTCGCTTGGCGCTAATGACACCATTACTAAGCCAGAAATTGGTCGTATGGTGAATATGATGGATAAATACGTATTCGCTTAATTTGCGTATCGCTCATCAAGCACAGAGTTAAAAGTAATAAGGCTGCCGATTGGCAGCCTTATTTGGTTATGGGCAAGGAAGAATTTCTAATTTATAGCTTTCGTTTGATGTAGTTGGCGGAGCATACAAAATACCGCACTGGGTTAAGCTACTATTTTTGTCGTCTCTAGCGGAAATTACGACTTCAATTTTTTCCTGTGATTGGGTTACTTTCCAATCACTTGTTCCATACTGATTATCTAGCTCAGCAACGAGTACGGCTAAGCTAGTTTCATCCGCATCTGGGTATCCATATCTAAATGTACAGCTCTTAGAACCATTAAGATTGCAACCTGGGAAAGGAAGACTTTCTGGGCCTTTACCTGATCCCGCGTCTGTGTGTTTGTTTGAAATGTATGGATAATGCTCTAATCCTACGATCGCCATTTTTCCATATCCGATCCCCAACGCCGACGCAATTGCGCCTTTCATACCTTCTAAGCGGGCTTCGCGAGCATCGTTTTGTAAGTTTAAAAAACGTGGTGCGGCGGTGACAGCAAGAATGCCGAGTATCACAATCACCACTACTAACTCAATCAGAGTAAATCCAGTCTGTTTTTTCATATTATTTTCACAGCAAGTTAAAGGTAAAAAAGTAAATAACTGTACGCTTTTTTGTTGTGGAAATAAGTACAGTATTGATAAAAGGGTCAGCATTATAGAGCGATGCAAAATAAAGCGCTAGAGCTCGACATCAATCATTTTGATGATTTTATCAACGGCATATGTGTTGTTTTGGTGTACAGTGCATTCAGTTTTCTGTAAGAAAAGCCTTACGTTAGTAGTGAGGTTAGCGAAAATGAATGTTGTCTAAAAACAGACAAATAGATTGTCTTTTCATGGTCATTGAGGAATGCTACGCAAGGCGGGGTTAGGCAACTATCTCGAAATGCGATAAGTCTAGCGCCCTTATTGATCATCTGAACATAAGAACAATCTAGATGGAATTTGATTCGGTTAACTTGCTTGCGATGGGACTGATTTTTCTCGGTTCTTTTGTCCAAACTGCGATTGGTTTTGGCTTAGCCATTGTGGCCGCGCCGTTGCTCATTCTATGGGCGCCCGAATATGTGCCTGCACCTATCTGTTTGGTCGCGTTGTTTATTTCGATCATGAATGCGCTGAAACACCGCAGTAGCGTCGAAATCGGTGGTTTAAAAATGGCATTGATTGGCCGAGTTCCCGGTTCTATTGCTGGTGGCTTCATGCTGTTCTTTGTCTCCACTCAAGCACTGACGTTGTGGATCGGTTTACTCGTTCTATTCGCGGTTATCGTCAGTGTGCTTCCGTTTCGTATTGAACCTACACCTCAGCGTATGACGTTAGCTGGATTTTTCTCCGGTTTGTTTGGTACCAGCTCGGCAATCGGTGGCCCTCCGATGGCCTTGCTATTGCAGCATCAAGAAGCGAACCAGTTACGCGGTAACTTGTCGGCATTTTTCGTATTCAGTTCTATCATCTCTTTGGTGGTTCAAATCCCAGCGGGCTTCTTTACGTTGCACCATCTTGTGATTACGATTCCGTTGCTACCAGCTGCCGGGCTTGGGTATTGGCTTGCGATGAAAACGACGCAATCGCTGCCGAAAGAAAAGATTCGTTTTGGTGCGTTACTGCTGTGTTTTGTTAGTGGCTTTACGGCAGTCGTACAAGGGCTGAATCTGTAACAACTAGGTGCGATGATAATCACTTTACAAACGCCTTTTGCGCTATAAAATCGCGTCACTTTTTCTTCATCTCAATGAGCAATAGCCTATGAATCATCGTCACTACGGCAATTTTATGGCTGCGTTATCCTTCGTTATTTGGGGATTACTGCCGGTTTACTACCGTTTTCTTCCTAATGCTGCAATGGATGAGTTGCTGGCATGGCGCATTATTGGCTCGGTACCCGTAGGGATTCTTATCGTCTACGCGGTGACTCGCCATTGGCCAAATTGGTCACAGGTGTGGCGAGATAAAAAGTCTCTTTGGTATACCTTTGTGGCAAGTAGCCTAATGTGTATTTCTTGGAGTGCATTTACGTGGGCGTTGACTCACCATCGAGTGATTGATGCAAGCTTGGGCTTTTTCATCGGGCCACTTGTGTCTGTCGCTTTAGGTGTATTTGTTTTGGGAGACAAGCTTTCTAAGGGGCAATTAATTGCAATATTGCTCGCAACTTGTGGCGTGTTATACCAAGTGTTTCAATACGGGCAGCTACCGTTTGTTGCCTTAACAATGGGGCTTTTCTTTGCGCTTTATGGACTCTACAAAAAGAAAATCAACTACGATTGGAGCACAACATTGTTTATTGAAGCACTTGTTCTTGCGCCGTTTGCGTTGGGATATTTGCTGTTCAAACAATGGACGACAGGCGAGCTTGCTTCTTCCGTTGATACGACAACCTTATTGCTTTACTTCGGCAGCGCGCCAATCACGATTCTGCCTTTGATCTTCTACTCAATCGCGATTCGTATTACAAACTTATCGACGGTTGGTTTGATGCAATACATAGAGCCGAGCTTGCAGTTTATTCTTGCTGTCGTGTTCTTTGGGGAGCTGTTCGATGACGTTAAAGCGGTTACGTTTGCCTTTATCTGGGTGGGTTTGTTGCTCACGATCTTCGAAGGCGTTGCGAAAGGAATAAAGCGCAAAAGGTTGGCTAATCATTCTGTGTAGGTTGAATCCGGTTTAAACCAAGTTTGGGCCAAACCAAGTTCGTTTTAATTCATCGTGCATCCAAGTAAAACCAAACATAAAAGCGCTCAGTCGAGCGCTTTTTTATCACTGAAATTCAAGTTATGAATAGCGATGTTTTTCATTATTCGGCATCTTGAAGTTACTTAGGTATAGTGGATAGGTATCTGAATAGAAAGGACTCAACATGATCACTGCACTTTATGCTAGTATTCTGGCTCTACTTTTAGTTTGGTTAGCGTTTCAAGTCATCAAACAAAGGCGCCTTAACAAGGTTGCGTACGCAGATGGCGGCGTAGAAGCACTGCAAATTGCCCGCAGCGCACAAAGTAACGCAAGCGAATACATACCCATTACGCTAATTCTTATGGCGTTGTTAGAGTTTAACGGCGCAGCACCCATTTGGATTCATCTTACCGGTATTATCTTTGTAATTGGCCGCATCATTCATGCCAGAGGTATCCTACAAGAGAGTTTTAAAGGAAGAGTGAAGGGCATGCAGCTGACGTTTCTCGTGATTGTGTCTCTTGTGGTTTTGAATATGTTTTACTTCCCTTACGGAAAATTGTGGTAAGTCTAAATAAGTTCCTACAGTGCGAATCTGTTTGCGAATTGCTAAATCGAGTTTGCAAATTGCAATGAAAACTGTGAGCAAATAGTCGCTATTGATGAAGTTTTAATGAAATTGATTAAATATCAGCCTGTTTCTATGCGCTTTAAAGTTGGCACGCCTCATGCTTTAGTACTATTGACCCTTTCTAAGCCGAGGGTCACCTAGCCAACTGACGTTGTTAGTGAACCCAATTGTTCACAAGTATATACAGCCAATCACACACCTTGTGGTTGGCTTTTTTTTATCTTCAGGTTTCCTATCTCTACACGCTATTAGGGTGTTTGCCTTATCGAATAAAACCAACAAGTGTGATAACTTGCGCGCGGTTTAAATGTAATTGGTTGTATTAATGAAGAAAACAATACGTGTAGTAGGTGTGGCATCTTTACTGTGCTGTCAGTCGGTTAATGCGATGAGCGAAAAAGACTGGGACGTTCTAACGGATATTGGCACTTACGGTTTAGTGGCAACCGCTGCCGCTGTGCCAGCTTATAAAGGCGATTGGGAAGGGTTCTGGCAAGCAGGATTGAGCATTGGCACTGCTTCTGGTGTTGGTTTGATTGGTAAAAAGACCATCGATGAAGAACGCCCAGATAAAAGTGACAACGACAGCTTTCCATCCAACCACACGGCAAACGCATTTGCTTCTGCGACCAACCTTTACTTGCGTTATGGATGGGAAGCCGGACTTCCTGCATACAGCATGGCAGCGTTAGTGGGCGTCGGCCGTGTTGAAGCCAAGAAACACTACTGGCGAGACGTGTTGGCAGGCGCGGCTTTAGGCACGTTGAGTGCTTATATTTTTACTGATGCGTATGACGAAAATGTACAGCTTGTACCTTGGGTGACCAGCGAGGATGCGGGTATCTCCATCACTTATCGTTGGTAAGGGTATGAGTTAGATATGTGAATCAAATGAAAAAAGCCTCGGAAATGTCCGAGGCTTTGTTGTTTATGAAGTTACTTAGAACTGCGCTTTAATCCAGATCATGCGGTGGTCAGATGAAACATCTTTACCATTACCGTATTTGCCGATGCGCGAATCGTTAAACAGTTTACGACCTTCTTCATAAGATGCAGACCAGTAAACGCCGGAATCAACCACGTTTAAGTTTGCAGAAGGCAAGGCGTAGTCTACACCTAAACCAAATGTTGAAGTGATACGGTTCGGGTATGGGTGAGTTGAGCTCTTTTCAACGGCGTGTTCAGCTGCGCCAAAGCTTGTTGGGTACAGGTTGCCGTTCATCACGTCTTGGTTAACCAGCGGATCACTATGCAGATCTTGCATGACAGAGCTAATACCATCGCCAGCAACTGGATCGAGGTTTTGGTCGCCCATCATGACGAATTTAGCACCGTTCGCCAAGCCACCTTGTTTACCTGCATCGTCGTAGAAAAATTCTTTTCCTTGGATGTAATGGTGCCAAAATTCCACTTCCGCTGCGTTTTGCGCTTGGTTTTTACCAGGATCGAAAACTGGTGGTGTAGGGTGCGACATCAGAAGATGAACAACCTCATTACCATTGCTGGTCGGGATGATAATTGGTGCATCTACGTGGTTTTTAGAAGAGAGGCGTACTTGAGCCCATTCCTCTGCAGAGTACCACTCATCGCCACACTTCATGTTGTCTGGAATTTTTTGTGAGCCGTCACAGATAGTAATGGTTGGGATTTTCGCGCCTTCTAAATCTTTCCATTTAAACTCTTGGAAGGTTCGTGTATTTGCCGTATCAATTTTGTACTTAGACATTAGGGCAAAGGCGTATTGGCCGTGGTACATGCCAAAGCCCCATGCATCCCCCGGTATTTGGCCGGCAGTGCCGTTGTTGTCGAGGTCAAAATCGCTCAACAAACCTGTGTTGGTAGAGTAAGACTCCGCGTAAGGGTATTCGATAGGTTCGAGGTTTGCTTCTCCGCCCGCGCCATCGAGACTTTGTGCAACAGACAGGTAGTTCTTTTGGAAGCCTTCAAGGGCTGCTTTGTCTTCGCCTGTTCCGTCGTTGTTGTATTCCGCCATCATCAGTACATCAGGGCGATTCTTTTGAATGATCGCAGCAACGTTGCGAATTTGAATGACTTTTTCCGCAGTGGTTTTGTTTTCAGCTGCGATGGAGCCGTCTAAATAGGCTGTAACCAATGCAGCTTGCTGCGCTGGTTCAATTTGCATTTCATTTACTAAAGCTTCGAAGGTCGCGCGGTCAAAAGAGAGGTTGTAGGTGGCAATCTTTACTTCAGTTGGCTGAACGTTTACGTATTTCGTGTCGTCGTCATTGCAGCCAGTCAGTAAAGCGGCACCGATAAGGAGAGCGAGAGAAGTTTTAATTGTTTTCATGGGTACGTCATACCTTATAATTGATTCGGGCAAATATTAATAACATCAGTAATATTTGTAAGCGATATGGGTCACACAAACGTTTGCATAATTACATATACAATCAATTTTTGTGTGATTTGTGCAATAAATGCGACAGTTTCAACATCAAAAGGTTATATGCAAATTGTTAAAAGCATGTGTTGAGAGCGTTGAATTGCCATAAACTCATCCATAAGGTCTATAAATTCCTGTGCTAGACTCAATGAACAGAATGAGATCAATAAGCCTAACGTCCTGTTAAGGGATTATTCGGCGCATAAAATCTGTCAGTTTGGCTTTGCTATTTGTGCAAAATAGGGGACTTACCGATGGATCTAGGATCAAAATATCAGCGCAAGCTCGCAGTTGGCTTGGTGTTGGTGTCACCACTTCTTGTTTCACCTTCTCTCTCTGCCGCTCAGTTGGAGCGATTAGAGCCAAATCATGGACGTGTGGTTTCTCTCGAAAAGCAAAACCTTGCCGCGACCCAAAATGTCGCCAAAGCGCTTGGATTAAAGCCGGACAATAATGTTCAAAAGCTTAAAGCCAACCAAGACAAAAATGGTGATGTCCACGTCCGGTATCAACAAACCTACAAAGGAATTCCGATCTGGGGGAAACAGATCGTTTTACACCGGGATAAACAAGGGAAAATCAAACGCTTTGGCGGTACGTTAGTTCATGATATCGAGCAAGACGTTTCTAACACGACTCCTCAGCTCAGCCTTGAAAGAATAAGAAGCAAAGTACAAAAGCCGTATTTGGATGTTGGCTATCACATCGAAGATCAACAACAGGGATTGCGTATTTATATCGATGACAAAGACGTTGCGCATTTAGCCTATGAGATCCAGTTTTTTGCCGATTCTGAACAAGCGGTAAACCCCACTAGACCAACTTATCTCGTGGATGCTAAATCAGGTGAAGTGCTGTTGCAGTATGAAGGATTAGCTCATGCAGAAGCAGATGGCCCGGGAGGCAATCAAAAGATTGGTTTCTATGAGTATGGTAAGGAATACGACCCGCTACTTGTTCAGCAGTCGGGGAGCACTTGTATCATGGATACGCCTAATATCGTCCAAACCATCAACCTAGATGGCCGAACTTCAGGTAGTGTTCACACCTTTACTTGTCCAACGAATACGGTCAAAGAGATCAATGGCGCGTACAGCCCATTAAACGATGCGCACTACTTTGGCAAAGTGGTATACGACATGTACAAAGATTGGTTGAATACTGCTCCCTTGACGTTTCAGCTGCAAATGCGAGTCCATTACCGCAAGCGATATGAAAATGCCTTCTGGAATGGATCGAGTATGACATTCGGCGACGGAGCGAGTTACTTCTATCCGTTAGTGAGTTTGGATGTCTCCGCGCATGAGGTCAGCCACGGGTTTACAGAGCAAAATTCTAACCTGATTTATTCAGGTCAATCTGGCGGTATTAATGAAGCGTTTTCGGATATGGCTGGCGAAGCAGCAGAGTTCTATTCCCGAGGTTCAAACGATTGGAAAGTCGGATTTGATATTCGTAAGTCTCCAACTGGCGCATTACGTTACATGGACAACCCTCCGTTAGACGGACGCTCGATTGACCACGCGTCTCAATATGTCAGTGGTATGGATGTTCATTACTCTAGTGGTTTGTTTAACAAGGCGTTTTATCTGTTAGCCGTCGATTATGATTGGGGCACTGAAAATACCTTCAAGGTATTTGCCCACGCGAACCAAAACTATTGGACACCAAGCGCGACGTTTGATTCAGCTGCTGCTGGTGTATTGGCGGCGGCGCAAGATTTAAGCTTACCTGCGAGTGATGTGACGGCGGCTTTTGCCCAAGTTGGCGTGTCGACGGATGGTGGTGTAGTTGAACCACCTTCAAGCGCTTGTGATGCTGTGTCGTTGAGTAATGGGACATCAAGCAATATCGAATCTGCTTCGACAGGGCAGTGGCACTGCTTCACTATTGATGTGCCAGCAAACGGTTCAGACTTAACCATCACGACCGCAGGTTCAAATGGGGATGCCGACCTCTACGTTAAGTTGGGCAGTGCGCCAAGTTTGTCAAACTACGATTGTCGCTCTATCAGCTCGAATAGTAACGAAGTGTGCAGTTTTGCTACGCCAAGTGAAGGGACGTGGCATATTGGGGTTTACGCGTATAGCGGTATCAGTAACGTGAGTGTAACCGCGAGTTATACAGAACAAGAAGCCCCACCACCTTCTGGCGGTGTGACAACACAATCCATCAACAATGGCAAAACGTGGACGGCGATTGTCATGGGCTCAGGATTGCTTGGTGGCGTGTGGAACAACAACCCTAGTGATTCATGTGGCAATGATAGCGAGTGTAGTAAATCGGGTATTGATAAAAAAACTGGTTCGGTAAGCTTCACGCTGAGTGATGGGCAAACTTTTGTCATTCTCAAACCATAGCGACTAAGCATATTTCCTAAGGCTCTGAAATTCTCAGAGCCTTATTTTTCTCTTACGAATTTTTGATTATACTCGAGGGCCACACAGAAGTGAGGACGACCTCACCGCTCTATCTTTTCTCGGGGACGACCCCAATCTCGTTGGGAAATATGACATGGCTTGGGGAATTCTCTTCATTGCGGGCTTGTGTGAAATCGCATGGGCTGTCGGTCTTAAATATTCACAAGGGTTTACCAAATTTGGCGCTTCGGCGTTCACCATCGTTTTTATGTTGTTGAGCTTTTGGCTGCTTGGTATCGCGTTAAGAACCTTACCTTTAGGCATCGCTTATGGCGTCTGGGTTGGCATTGGTGCAATAGGCACGGCAATCGTCGGTATCTACTTGTTCAATGAGCCAGCAACGCTAATTAAAGCACTGAGTTTATTGATGATTGTGGCAGGTATTGCAGGGTTAAAAATCTCTGCTTAACGCCGGGTTAAACATAAAAGAAAAGCCAGAGTCGACTCTGGCTTTGTTGCATTTAAATATCTTGCCCGTTTGGTATGGAAGCGTTAAGCACTGCGCTTAATAAAAGGCAACCGTAAATGATGGCCGAACACATTGATCAATGCGCCCGCTACAATTAACGCGCCGCCAATGTATGTCCATAGTGATGGAAGCTCGCCAAAGAACACAATGCCTAACAGTACCGAAAAGACAATCTGCACGTAAGAGTAGGCTGATGCTTTACCTGCTTGTTGAGTTTGCATCGCCTTAGTCAGCCCAAGTTGACCAATTTGAGTGAACACGCCGACCAATACCAACATACACGTCAGGTAAAGATCTGGCATGACAAAGTTATCTCCCATAAACAGGATGGACGTTGGTAGCGCCACAAGTGGGAAGTAGAAAATGATCACCGAGCTGTCTTCGGTTTGGCTGAGCTTTCTTACAATGACATAAGCAATAGAGCTACCAAAAGCACCTAAAATAGCAATCATTACACTGAACATCGGAAGTGTTTGTGCAGATTCTACGCCGGTTTCTGGTCGAACCATGACGTAGACACCGAGCAAACATAGCGCAATACAAATGAAGGTTGTGGGCTGAATTCGTTCTTTCAAAAAAATGACAGCGAGCAGCGCCGTAAATACCGGATGAATGTATTGGAAGATGGTTGCTTCTGCCAAAGGTAACGTGGTCACCGAATAGTAAACACACATCAGCGCGAAGGTGCCCACCGCGCCACGCGCTAAGAGTAGTGGTTTGTTGTTGCCCCAAACAGAGATTCGTTTTCGTTTCACATCTAAATAACTGATCACTAAAGAAACGAGTGCTCTTGCTGCAACGATTTCAAAGACAGGGATACCATGAAGACTGACATGCTTTACCGTGGCCGACATTAGCGCGAACCCGAAAGCGGAGAGCACCATAAAGCGCACACCAATGGGAACCATAGCGTTGAGTGAATTAGACATTTTACTGCTCATTTGTTGCGACAGATCGCACTTTAGCATACTCAACAGACAAAATGATCGGCGGCATTCAAACATCTCTGCCGAGAGAAAGAATAAGCGGTAGACTGTGGGTTCTCAATCAACCTATCTTTCTTTCGCGCATGGAGCGCATCTAGGAAATATCTAGATATTTAAGGAGCATACATGATCCCAATACAAGCGACGCATGTCTCTGGCGTTGTCATCTCTCGAATTGATGGCGTAGATAAAATTCTGTTACTCAAACGCGTTAAAGGCGGGTATTGGTGCCATGTGGCTGGTGGTGTAGAGGCTGGTGAAACAGGATGGCAAACCATTCTGAGAGAGCTAAAAGAAGAGACGCAGATTGACGATGTTGAGTTACATAAGGCGGACTTTTTAGAACAGTTCTACGAAGCGAAGGAGAACCGAATCTTGGTCATCCCATGCTTTGTGTTATTTTGTCCGCCAAACCAACCTGTGGTGCTTAATGAAGAACACACGGAATATCGCTGGTGTTCGCTGGAAGAAGCAAAGCAGCTTACGCCGTTTGCCAATCAACATCATCTCTATGATCATGTTTGGCAATACTATGTTGATGTGGAGTCGCTGACACCGTATACATTGATCGAGCAAAACAGCTAGGAAAGGGCTACAAGGACGTGACTCATAAAATTTCTGTGCGAGCAGCACAAAAAGCAGGATTCTGCAACCATCTTAAGATTTGTTAAAGAGTTAGCTCGTTACGAGCATTTAGAACATGAAGTTAAAGCCAGCGTCGAAGACGTTGATCGAGCGATTTTCGGCGAAGATTCGACGACACACGCAGTGATTTGTTATGTGAACGAAGAACCGATAGGATTCGCCGTCTACTTTTTTAACTACTCAACATGGCTTGGAAAGAACGGACTCTACTTGGAAGATCTATATGTTTCTTCTGAGTACCGAAATGTTGGTGCTGGGAAAGCGTTGTTAAAGCATTTGGCGAATATTGCCGTTGATCGTGGTTGTGGCCGTTTTGAATGGGCTGTATTGGATTGGAACCAACCTGCCATCGATTTCTATCAGTCAATCGGTGCAGAGCCTCAAGATGAATGGAAGATCTATCGACTGGCGGGAGATGCATTGCAGCGCTTTGCTAAAGGATGATGTGAATGGGAGATTCGATGTATCCATACGACTATCAAGGGAATGGCTCGCAAGCGCGCTTTTCCGTCTCGGAAAGGGTCTCTATTGAGCCTCTAACCACCAAGCATGCGACGGTTTTACTGGAAGTGGTGAACACGTATCGAAACAGCCTATCTGGCTATTTACCTTGGACGGACTTTGTGACCAACCGCAGAGAAGCAGTGAACTACATCTCTCAGCGCGTGAACAGCAAAGCGTTAGATGCCCACTGGTGCGCGATTTATTTTGATGAGCAGTTTACGGGTGTTATTGGCATCAAGGGTGTGGATTCGCACACACACGTTACTGAGATTGGCTATTGGTTGGCGAACAATGGGCGAGGACACCGAGTGATTGACCAAGTGCTTGCGGTTCTGATTCCTTTTTTAAAACAGAAAGGGCATGCGCAGTTCATCCAATTCCACTGTATGGAAGATAACATTGCCAGTATCAATATTGCTGAGCGTGCTGGTGCCACATTAAAAGAATACGTTGATCACGAGTTCGAGACGCTTGACCGCTCTCAACGATTAGGCATTTATGAATTGCGTCTGACTTAGCTCCAAACCCACCGATATTTTAATCAGAGTCCGAACTCTAATTTCGCGAGCGCTACAATAGTAACATTGTTGCGCTCGTGTTAATTTGGAGCGTCATTGATCGAAACTAGGCTAGGAGAAGCATCATGAACGCAATCGCAGAGGTTGAAGTGGACAACTCGTTACAGCAAAGCCTCGACCGCTTAAAAGCGGCGTATGCTGCCGAACCTTATCCTAGTTTGGATGAACGTAAGCAGCGCCTTATTATGCTAAAACAAGCGCTTATCGTGAACAAACAAGCATTAGTGGAAGCGCTGAGTGACGATTTTGGCTATCGTTCAGAATTTGATACCGCAATGACCGACGTTTTGCCGACGGTCTCGCACATCAATTACACCCTCAAGCGGCTAAAAAAATGGTGCAAACCTAGTAAACGTGAATCAGGCCTGTTGCTTGCTCCGTCGAAAGTGACCGTTCAATATCAGCCACTCGGCGTTGTCGGGATCATTTCGCCGTGGAACTTTCCTGTCATTTTGAGCCTTGCGCCTTTAGTGACTGCTTTGGCCGCAGGCAACCGTGTGATGATGAAGCTCAGCGAATTTACGCCCAAAACCAATAGAGTCATCGTCAATATTTGTCGCGAGCTGTCGGAATATGTCGAAGTATTTGAAGGTGAAGCAGACGTTGCACAAGCATTCAGCCAACTGCCATTCGATCATCTCTTGTTTACTGGCTCGACAAATGTTGGCCGCGCTGTGGCAAAAGCAGCGGCAGAAAATTTGACTCCAGTGACGTTAGAACTGGGTGGGAAATCTCCGGTGATCATCGCAGAAGATGCAGACATGAAGAAAACCGTTGATGCAATTTTGTTTGGTAAATGCATCAATGCGGGCCAAATTTGTGTGGCGCCTGATTACGCGTTTGTACCGCAAGAACGCGTCGAAGAGTTCATCACGCAGTTCTTAAAACGTTTTGAAAAACTCTATTTGAAATCCAACAAGAATCAAAAGCTGACCCATATTATCAACCAACGACAGTATGAGCGTTTGACTGCGCTGCTTGAGGATGCCAAAACCCAAGGCGCAAATCTCCATACCGTTGAAGCGTCACCTCAACAGGAAAGGCTTTTGTACCCTCATTTGGTCACAAACGTGTCAGCGGATATGCGAATCATGCAAGAGGAAATTTTTGGGCCACTTCTGCCCATCAAGCCATACAAAAGCTTAGAAGAAGCGATTGACTACATTAATCATCACCAGCGACCACTTGCGCTGTATGTTATGTCGGACGACAAATCGACCATCAAACATATCGTGCACAACACACACAGTGGCGGAGTCGGCATTAACGATACGGTATTACACGTTGGCGCTGAAGATGCACCTTTCGGTGGCATTGGGCAATCGGGCATTGGTCATTATCACGGAGTGGAAGGATTCAGAACCTTTAGCCATGCGAAAACCGTACTCCACACGCCGAAATGGCTGCCAAGGACGGGGGCTTTAATGCGTCGCAGAGCAATGGCGATAAAAGCGATTCAAAAGATTTTTGTTCGATAGTAATTGGATTGATAAAAAACCGCCCAAACGGGCGGTTTTTTGGTTTCTATGCGTTCTAAACTGCGGATTACCAAAGGCCGAGAAGCTTCCACCACGCACCGCCAACAAAAACAAAGATTGGAATGACGATGAGTGAGAAGATAAAACCGATTTTCCACCAGTTTTGCAGAGTATGGAAACCAGCACCAAACAAGATTGGCGCAGGGCCAGACGAGTAATGCGTGGTCGACATATACAAGTTACTGAAAATACCAAGAACAATCGCAGCAAGCATCGGAGGCGCGCCAGCAGAGATCGCAATTGCCAAGAACGCGGAGTACATCGCACTGATGTGTGCCATTGCACTAGCCATCAAATAGTGGCTGTAGTAGTAAACCAAAAGAAGCACGACGATGGTTGTCACCCAGCCAAAGCCGGACAGTGATTCGGCCATAGACTCGCTGAACCAGCTGATGAATCCGAGTTTGTTGAGTTGCGCAGCCATCATTACCAATACAGCGAACCAAGTTATGGTGTGCCATGCTTCTTTTTCGCCAAGAACGGCGTCCCATGTGATGGTGTGAGTGAGAAGCAAGAAAACTAACCCTAGTAAAGCCGTAACCGTTGCATGAATGCCTAATGTTGGGCCCAATACCCAAAGTGAAACCATACCGATAAAAGTGATACAAACCATCAGCTCGTCACGCGTCATTTTGCCCATTTCAGCCAGCTTTTGACGCGCAATTTCACGCATTTCTGGTGTCTTCTTCAGCTCTGGTGGAAACACCATGTACATCACGAGTGGGATGAGGAACAAACACAACAAACCAGGGACGATCGCCGCGGTTGCCCAGCCAGCCCATGTAATTTCAACGCCTTGTTCTTTTGCGAAGTTAGCGGCGAGTGGGTTACCTGCCATAGAGGTCAGGAACATCGCACATGTAATCGCGTTACATTGGAAGATACATTGCACCAAAAATGCGCCGATTCGGTTCTCAGTGCCTTTTTCTGGGTCGGAATCATAAGCACTCGCAACCGAGCGAAATAGCGGAGAAATAATACCGCCACAACGTGCTGTGGTACTTGGGGTTGCAGGTGCAAACAGCAAATCAGTCAACACTAAGCCGTAAGCAAGCCCTAATGAATTGTGACCAAGTTTAGAGATAAACCAGTATCCGACGCGTCGACCAAAGCCGGTGGTAATAAAACCGCGAGAGATAAAGAACGCAGCTGCAATCATCCAAATCGTTGGGTGCGCGAAGCCAGTCAGTGCGGTTTTGATTGGCAGTACGCCAAGCAGTGTAGCGAGCGTCAAGCCCATCAAGGCCATCGCGCCAAGAGGAAGTGGGGCGAGGATCAAGCTTAGTACGGTGGTGACGAAAATCGCCATCATTTGCCAAGCTTGATCGGTGAGTCCTTCCGGGGTTGGGATAAACCATAAGATGCAGCCTATCGCGACCAGTAGGAGCATTTTCATTTGGGAACTATTCATACATCCATCTCCAAGTTATTTTTCTTCATCATAGGGTTTGGAAATGGCAAAAAACTGAGAGAAATCAATTTCATCAACGACGTACTTGAGCTCTTTATCAATTTGCATGTCACGACAAAATCTGTTTGAAAAATAATTGAGAATAAACGCATTAAATTAATAAAAGTCATAAAAATCACCACTGAGATCCGCGTCAAAATTCATGGTGAGAGCCCCTAAGTCGAATAAGTAATTGCGGTAAGCTTAGGGCAAGTCATCTCTTGGAATCCTATCGTGCCGTTTGCTTCCTTTTCTTTTACTAAACAACTGGCCGTATTGCTCAGTGGTGTAATGCTATTGGGCATGTTGAGTTGGTGGAGTTACAGTGCTCATCAGTTGGACGACATCCTCACTCATCAAATCAGCCTGCGTGCTCAAGTTCAGTCGCAGCAGCTCTCGCAATTGTCTAGCCTTATTGCCGCTGTTGGGTCTGGTAGCGCAAGCAAAACGTCAGAAATCATCAATGCGGTTCAGGCGGTGAGTGATGCGGACTTTATCACTGTGAGTGATCGCGCAGGAATTCGCCTAGCACATCCTGTCGCTGAACGCGTTGGTCTGCCTGTATTGGGAGGTGACATTGAAAGAGCGCTGGAAAACGGTGAGTCCTACCTTTCTTATGGCGTGGGATCTTTAGGGCCATCGGTTCGTTACATATCTCCCATTTTTTCCAATGAAGGCGATGTGATTGGCATGATCAAAGTTGGCTATTTGATTGATACTTTGGATCTCTGGACAAGCGAACGGTTATTGCCCTTGATATCGTTCGGAATCATTGCCGTCGCTATTTGTATTTGGTTGTCTTGGAAGTTTTCTCGCTATGTTCGAACTCAAATGCAAGAGTTAGAACCTTGGCAGCTTAAGCAGGCATTAAAAACGCATCAAGGCGTGCTGCAAGCGACGTATGAAGGATTGGTCGCGATAAACTCCGAGGGAAATTTGTATCTTATTAATGATTCCGCACGCGCTATGCTCAACTATCATCAAGAGCTTGGCAACGTATTTACCGACGGGATAGATAACCCAGAAAGTTTTTCGCTGAAAGGTGACGATTACATTAATGGATTGATTCGCGTGAATGGCAAAAACTTGGTGATGAACCGAGTTACGCTTCGTACGTCGACAGGTGAACCTTATGGCGCGGTGTTTAGCTTGCGTGACCAAAATGAGATGCACGTACTCTCGGAGAAAATCAGTCAGGTGACACAGTACATGGAGAACATGCGCGTTGCGCGTCACGAGTATCAAAATAAGCTTTCGACTATCTCGGGCCTCTTACAAATGGGGGCTTACGATAACGCGCTTTCAGTTTGTTTGTCGCAAGCGAAAGCCAGTCAATCACAACTGGATTCGCTACATGCGCTCAATAGCAGACCGGCCTTGTCAGCCTTGATTTTGGCAAAGGCGAGCAAAGCCAACGAACTGGGTGTAGCACTGAGCATTGACTGCCAAAGTGATTTGAGCGCGCTGTCTCGCCGTTTGTCAGAAGAACAATTGTGTGGGTTGATTGGCAATTTAGCTCAAAACGCTTTGGAAGCGGTGAAAGGACAAGAGAACGGTCACGTACACATCGGTATTTCAGAGTCGGCTTGTGAGTACACTATTCAGGTTTCGAACAATGGCCCGCTGATCGAGAGTGAATTTGATGTGTTGTGCGAATTGGGCTTTACCACTAAGCAAAACAAAGCCGATCATGGAGTAGGCATGTACCTTGTACGTTCCATCGTTGAGCAAGGCAATGGGCATATGGAGTTGGACAGTGACGAGCAAGAAACCGCGTTTACGATCTATTTCCCCAAGGAGTTAGGATGATAAAAGTAGTCATAGTGGAAGATGATCCCAACATTGCAGAGCTTCATCACCATTTCATTGAGCAAGTGGAACAATATCAAGTCGTCGGTATTGCCGGCAGTATTCACATTGCCCAGCAGCTAGTTACGCATACTAAGCCGGATTTGGTCATCGTCGACAACTACTTGCCAGACGGGCAAGGTGTCGAGCTGGTTTATCAATGGTTAGAGAGCGACCAGAAACCAGAATGCATTTTGGTCACGGCGGCCAATGACGCATCTACGGTTCAAAAAGCTCATCGTTTCGGCGCATTTGATTACCTCGTCAAGCCCGTTGATTACTCAAGACTAACCGAAAGCTTGCTCCGTTTCGCAAAGGTCAAAAACCATATGCGTAGCCAAGAGAGTTTTCGACAATCGCAGCTTGATGACTTGTTCCATCTTGGAAAAGGCACGCCAACGGATTTGGCTGGTTTAGATCCTTTTATGTTCCGTCAGGTGGTGGATCTGTTTACGCATGTGCATGTCGAGCACACCGCATTGAGTGTGTCGGAAAGCTTAACCATCAGTAAGAGCACGGCGCGTCGTTATTTGGATAAAGCCGTTGAACAAGGTGAGTTGGTGGCATTTTTAGAACACGGGAAAGTAGGGCGACCGACTCGGGTTTATCGCAATAAGTTAGTTTCAGAAAGCTAAGTGTTTGAGATAAAGCACAAAGAAAGGCTCTTGTTGAAAGAGCCTTTTTCACGAAATGTCGACATATTTTGGCAAGTTTAATGCAGAACTTCACTGCTGAATCTTAAGTATTTGCAGTCGTTCATCAAATCTTTAAATGCCTTTCTATCCAGCTTAATCAGAGTTTCATGATCGCCGGCTTCGAGATAGACATGTTCCAAATTTGCTAACCTTTCATCGCAAACTGTCGACATGTGGTAAGGGCTACCAATTGGCGGAATAGCGCCGTGTTCGCAATCGGTGAAGAGTCGATAAACCATGCGCTCTTTCACCAAGTGGAAGGTGGCGTTAAATTCGTCGTTTAATCTCGACAAACTGATTTTGTTGTTGGCAGGTAAGACCGCCATCATATGACGCCCTTCATGATCCTCAAGAATCACACCTTTTGCGATATTCATTAAAGGCACACCTGCGGCAACACCACTTTGTAGCGAGCTATGACTGTGGCTGTGATTCACGGTTTGAAAGTGAATGTTATGCTCAGTCAAATATTCATCTAATCGGGTTGCAATCGTCATATAGCCTCCACGTGTATGAGACCCATAAAGAGTATAGGAGAGGACGGTCGCAATCGCGCATTTTACTCCGCTTGCACTGACGCTCTTTGGCTCCTGTTCTACGCTTATTTGAAAGCCAGCGACAAAGCATGGTGAAAAACAATAACTAGGGGGCAACATGAGCAAGCCAATCATCGCCGATAACAAGCCGATCAAAGTCGAATTGAAGGCCGGGCAAGAATACTATTTTTGCCGTTGTGGGCGATCAAAAAAGCAACCTTATTGTGACGGCTCGCATTCTGGAACTGGGATGAAGCCAATGAGCTTTACTGCGGAAAAAGATGAAGATGCTTATCTCTGCCAGTGCAAGCACACCGCCAATGCGCCTTTTTGCGACGGTACGCATAAACGATTTACCGCCGAGCAAGTGGGCAAAGAAGGCCCCGATCAAAAACGAGAGAAAAGTGAAAAGCTCGCCGCTGCCAATACTCAAGAGGAGCCAACTCTAGAGTTTATTCACCAACTTGCCAGAGAAGGGCTCTCTAAGCTCGGTCATCATGGGCCGATGGCTGCAATGGGCGTGCCTAGGCACTTGTTACCACATTGGGATGCAATACAAATCATGGTGGCGCAAATGGCGACACAACCGCTGTTGGAAGACGTTCCCGTGTCTACCGAGTTGATTGTGGGGCCAAACGCACGTAAGCCGCTCAAGCTCGCTATTCCTTTATTGGTGTCGGACATGAGTTTTGGTGCGCTTTCGGAAGAAGCGAAAATCGCGCTGGCAAAAGGTGCGGAGTTAGCTGGAACTGGGATTTGCTCTGGGGAGGGCGGCATGTTACCAGAAGAGCAAGCTGCTAATTCGCGGTATTTTTATGAGCTAGCCAGTGCGAAGTTTGGCTACGACGAATCCAAGCTCCTAAAGGTTCAAGCATTTCACTTTAAAGGCGGACAAGGTGCGAAAACGGGGACAGGAGGCCATCTTCCTGCCAACAAAAACGTTGGTAAGATCTCTCAGGTGAGGGGCATTCCTGAAGGGCAACCTGCAATATCGCCACCAACCTTTACCGATCTTCATACTACTCACGATTTCAGAAAGTTTGCCGACAGAGTTCGTGGCATTACTGGCGGTATTCCGATTGGCTTTAAATTGAGTGCTAACCATATTGAGCAAGACATCCAGTTTGCGCTCGATGCGAGTGCCGATTACATCATTCTCGATGGCCGTGGTGGTGGCACGGGCGCGGCACCAACCATGTTCCGTGATCACATTAGCGTACCGACCATTCCTGCGTTAGCCCGCGCACGTAAATACTTAGATGAAAAAGGTGCAAGTGACCGTGTCACGTTAATCATCACTGGTGGACTTCGCGTTCCTATGGATTTTGTCAAAGCGTTAGCGCTCGGTGCAGACGGCGTGGCGATAGCGAATAGCGCGATGCAATCAATTGGTTGTGTCGCAGCTCGCATCTGCAACACCAATAACTGTCCGGCAGGCATTGCGACGCAAAATGCCGATTTGAGGCAGCGTCTCGATATTGAAAAATCGTCTCAACAACTGAAAAACTTCTTTGAATCATCGGTTGAGCTCATGCAAGTGATGGCAAGGGCGTGCGGTCATCATTCACTCAGCCAATTCAATGTTCGGGATTTAGCGACGTGGGATCAAAACATGGCGAGATTGTCTGGCGTTAAGTATTCAGGGGTAAATCCAATCTGATCTGAATCCATATAAAACGCATATATGTACATGTTTGGTAACAGTAAAAGCTTGTAAACAGCGTGCAAATTTTGAAGAAAAAGACTTCTTTCTAGCGTCAAGTGGACTACGCTGTTTTGGTCAGGTATTCAATGTTTTTCGCATTGAGTAGAGAATGAGTAGCCAAGGAGGCTACAAAATAAAGGAGTACAATATGAGCAATACAAACGGCGGTTCAGTAGGTAAATGTCCAGTTATGCATGGTGGACAAACATCTACAGACAAGTCGGTGATGGATTGGTGGCCGAATGCCTTAAACTTAGACATCCTGCATCAGCACGACTCCAAAACGAATCCATTTGGTCCAGATTTTAATTACAAAGAAGAACTTAAAAAACTGGACGTCGACGCACTCAAGCAAGACTTAAAAGATCTAATGACAAACAGCCAAGATTGGTGGCCAGCAGACTGGGGACACTACGGCGGTTTGATGATTCGTATGGCATGGCACGCGGCTGGTAGCTATCGTATCGCAGACGGACGTGGTGGTGCCGCAACCGGTAACCAACGCTTTGCCCCTCTCAACTCTTGGCCTGATAACGCCAACCTAGACAAAGCACGCCGACTTCTTTGGCCGATCAAGAGAAAGTACGGCAACAAATTAAGCTGGGCCGACCTGATTATTCTCGCAGGTAACATGGCTTATGAATCGATGGGCTTTAAAACCTTTGGCTTTGGTTTTGGTCGCGAAGATATTTGGCATCCAGAAAAAGACACCTATTGGGGTTCTGAGCAAGAGTGGCTTGCGCCAAGTGGCGCGAAAAACAGCCGTTACTCCGGAGAGCGTGATTTAGAGAACCCACTTGCAGCAGTAATGATGGGCTTGATCTATGTGAACCCAGAAGGGGTGGATGGCAACCCAGATCCATTGAAAACGGCGCAAGACATGCGAGTGACATTTGCGCGTATGGCAATGAACGATGAGGAAACTGTTGCACTAACGGCTGGTGGTCATACCGTGGGTAAATGTCACGGTAACGGTGATGCTGCCAACCTTGGTCCAGATCCAGAAGGCGCTGACGTGCATGAACAAGGCCTTGGTTGGATGAACCACAAGACTCGTGGTATTGGTCGTGACACGGTAACAAGCGGTTTGGAAGGGGCTTGGACAACGCATCCGACTCAATGGGATAACGGTTATTTCTATTTGCTCTTCAAATACGATTGGGAACTGAAGAAGAGCCCTGCTGGCGCTTGGCAATGGGAGCCTATCGACATTGAAGAACAAGACAAGCCTGTTGATGTAGAAGATGGCTCTAAGCGCTATAATCCAATCATGACCGATGCCGATATGGCACTCAAAATGGACCCTGAATATCGCAAAATTTCAGAGCGTTTCCAACAAGACCCTGCATACTTTGAAGATATGTTTGCTCGTGCGTGGTTCAAACTGACTCACCGTGATATGGGACCAAAATCGTGCTACCTAGGCCCAGATGTACCTAGCGAAGATCTGATTTGGCAAGACCCAACGCCAGCAGGCAAAACGGACTACAACGTCGATCTTGTGAAAGGCAAAATCGAAGCGAGCGGCTTGTCTATCGCTGATTTGGTCGCCACCGCTTGGGACAGTGCCCGTACTTATCGTGGCTCTGACCGACGTGGCGGCGCAAATGGCGCGAGAATTCGTTTGGCTCCGCAAAAAGATTGGCAAGGTAACGAGCCTGAGCGTCTAAGTCGTGTTCTTGCTGTGCTAGAAAGCATCGCAGCAGAAGAGGGCTGTAGCGTTGCTGATGCTATCGTGCTTGCTGGTAACGTAGGTATTGAACTGGCTGCGCGAGCGGCGGGTCATGATGTGTCTGTGCCTTTCGCACCAGGTAGAGGCGATGCTTCTCAAGATATGACGGATGTGGAATCGTTCGAAGTGCTTGAACCTGTGGCTGACGGTTTCCGAAATTGGTTGAAGAAAGACTATGTGGTGAAGCCGGAAGAGTTGTTGCTCGACCGAGCGCAGCTTATGGGTTTGACAGCACCAGAAATGACGGTACTGATTGGTGGTTTACGCGTTCTGGGTAGCAACTACGGTGGCAGTAAAGATGGCGTCTTTACCGACCGCGTGGGTACGTTATCGAACGATTTCTTCGTAAACCTCACCGATATGGCTTACACATGGAAGCCAACAGGTGAGAACCAATACGAAATTCGTGATCGTAAAACAGACCAAGTGAAATGGACGGCGACTCGAGTGGATCTTGTCTTTGGTTCAAACTCGATTCTACGTTCGTACGCGGAAGTGTATGCGCAAGATGATAATCAGGAAAAATTCATCCATGATTTCGTCGCTGCATGGACGAAAGTCATGAACGCGGATCGTTTTGACTTGCAATAAGTGAAACGATGTTCGTCGATAGATGCGTAAACAAAGTTGTGAATAAGTAAGAGAGGCGGGCGCAATGCTCGCCTTTTTCTTTACGTGGCTTTTTACTTTGTTTGAAAGTTAAGCTCATTTGAGCTATAATTGCCAGACCATATGAACTAAAGGGGCTTGATATGGCAACTGCAGCATTAAAAAGCTTCAAACCTAAACAACCTCATAAAGCCAATTTCTGGTTTATGTTGGGTATTGAAGACGCCGAGACAGGCCGCACTGATGCGGTTCACAAAGGTTTTGAGCCTAAGGTGTATCGCAATATTGTTGAGCGTGTGAAGCTATCTCAAAATGAGTTTCAAAACGTCACATTGATACCTGTCAGCACAATCAAGCGTCGTCTAAAAAACGATGAACGCTTCAATACGCAAGAAAGTGATGCGATTTATCGATTAGCGATGTTATTAAAACTCGCGACAGAGCTGTTTGACAACGAAGAACGCGCGCTCGAATGGATGAAAGAGAATGTTTACGGCTTAGGTGGAAAAAGGCCGCTAGACATGGTCTCGACCACGGTGGATTTTGAAATCGTGAAAGATTTGATCGGCCGTTTAGAGCACGGGGTATTCTCGTAATATGAAGCTCTATCGTCTCACACAAAAGAAATTTGCTGACACGCCGTTTAGCCCCATTGGCGCAAAGTTATTTGGAGGGCGATGGAACTCAAAAGGAACCGAAGCCCTCTACTTCTCTGAATCGGAATCCCTTTGCTCGTTGGAAGTGTTTGTTCACGTAAACAACGATCCTGCCATCACCAAGTTGTACGATTTATATCGTATTGAAATGCCAGAATACCTCATCGCCACCTTAGATGAAGAAGATCTCCCAGTGACGTGGCGAGCAATACCGGCGAGCGAGTCTACGCAATACATTGGTGATCAGTTTCTCAATGATCCTCATCCTGAGTTTGCCGCGCTGCAAGTGCCTTCAACGATTTCACCTCGTGATAAAAACTACGTGGTGAACCCAAATCATCCCAAAATGAAAGAGATCATCAAGAAAGCTGAAAAGCTTGATTTCGCGTTTGACCCGCGCATTTTCAAATAGAGGCGTTGGTTTTCTCTTGCTCTAAAATATTCAGCGCTTACCTGAGATAAGCGCTGAAGCATAAAGCTAATTCCTTGGTTATTGTCGGTCGTAAGTGAACTGTTGAGCTTCATTCGTACCGTTGTGGTAATGCCCCAGCACCAACTCAGCACCTTTGTAAGATAAATGGCTGTCATCGGTATACATGGCGTTGTTCGCACCAACTTTCATTCGACATACACCATTTCTGCAAATGGCATCGGTCAAGTCGACAAACTCAACGTGCTCAAATTGATCAAAGTAGTTCACTAACTTCGCCACGTTTTGAGGGTGATGTCGCTTGGGGGAGAAATCGCATACAGACTCTTCCTGCTCGCCAAACAAACGCGCTTTCCAAAGGCATTCTCCTACCGCAAACGGTGCAGAAGGCGTTGGGCCGAAAACGACCACTTCTTTCCCTTCCAGTTCATTCAACAATCCAGTTAATGATGCCTCATAATCTGCTTGTGAAAGCTCTTTATTGAAGTTGGAAGAGATAACGACGCGACGAATAGAAGGGGTACGCAAAATGGTATCGACTGCCTGTTTGAAGAACTGTCGGCAAGACATTGAGCCAGCAGCTTCGAGGATGTCGACATAACCGACCGCACAGGAATCTTGAGTAAGTTGCACCACGCCAGTTGGTGTGACTTCGGACAGACGCTTTACGTAAACCATGCTGTGACTATTACCTAACACAGCGATGGTAGGCTGCGGCGCAGACGAGCACACATCGTTAACGTCGGTGTTGCCGTTGCAATCTAAACCGTAACCGTTGTTAACGCGCATAGCCTCGAAAAATGCACTTCTTTCTGGAAAACCACCGTTTTGATGACCAATAACGCCGAACGTCAGCAAGGGTAACGTCAACACCACAACAACCGTAGACACAGTGCGCATGCTCATGGCTTTGCGGCTGCGGAACGGCTTTTCAACAAAGCGCCAAGTGAAGTAAGACAGTACAAAAAGAGCGGCAATGTAAAGCGAGATATTGACGTCTTGAGTTGCATCCAGCATGTAGCGGTAAAACACAAATAGCGGAATATGCCACAAGTACAAGCTGTAGCTGATTAAGCCGACGAACACGACCCATTTTAGGCTCAGTAATCTACCGCAGACATTGTCTTTTGAGGCAAACAAAATCACTAACGCGCTACCGATGACTGGCACCAGCAAAGTGATACCCGCGCCATATTGCGATTTTTCAAACAAAAGTGCAGAGGCCAATATCAAAACGATGCCAATGGTTGCCAGCGTATCGTTGGATTGAACTTGGTTTTTTCTCATTACTAATGCGAGTAATGAACCGGTTGCCAGCTCCCAAGCACGAGAAAAGATCATGTAGAAGGCGAAATCAGGATCGTTGCTCGCATAAACAATAGTCATCAAACTCAGCGCAAATACCGCGATGAAAAAAGTCAGGTAAAACGCGTTTTTGCCACGAGCGAGTAGCATGAGTAGCAAAGGAATGACAATGTAGTATTGTTCTTCAACGCCCAAGCTCCAGGTGTGAAATAGCGGATTGGCTTGATCTTCTAAACCGAAGTAATTGTGGCCTTTTAAATACAGAAGAATGTTGGATGAAGAAAGAATAGAAGACACTGCGAACTGACCAACGTCTTTGTGTGCTTGTGGCAAAAATAGCCACCAAGACATCAAATAGCTGACGGCAATCACCACCAGTAGCAGGGGAAGTATGCGGCGAATGCGTCGCTCATAAAAATCACCGAGGCTGAACTTCTGGTTTTCCAAATCGTTAATCACGATGGTGGTGATCAAATAGCCGCTGATAACAAAAAATACGTCGACGCCAATAAAGCCACCAGCGAATTGCTCAACTCCTGCATGAAACAAAATCACTAACGTGACAGCAATCGCCCTTAATCCGTCTACTTCCGCTCTGTAAGTCATATTGTGTCCCTCCAACATTCCGTTTAACGAAGTAGAGCAAAATATGAACCAGAAATAATATTGCTTTAAATCAGTACCTTAAATTGATTGTCAAAATGAAAAGGCTGGGGGAAATAACGAATTCCCAAATTGAATTTCAATATGGAAATCCCAGAAAGAGTGATGTTAAGAAGCGCTAAATCAAAGAACGTAAAGCGCGAGGCTCTTAGACTTCATTGAAAATGATAACGCTAAAGAAACAATGACAGAGAATACGATTCAGGAAAAAATTGCCAGCTTTACTTGTATCGAAGAAGCGTTGGATTACTTCGAAATCGAGTTTGATAGCCGATTTATCGAAAACAATCGAACCGAATTGGTTAAGAGGTTTAACGGCTACTTAATCCTCACTAAACCGGATGATTGGTTTTCATGCCGCCGCGCACTCAAAAACGCCTACTGTAAAGTACAACGCAGTTTACTAAGTAAAACGACGCGCTCTGCGTGTCGAGGTTGTACATCTTGTCAAAGACGTTAATTCTTGGTGGCTTGCCTAAAAAAGAACCCTGCATCTTGGCGTCACAGGGGGAAGAGCAAGGTTCTTTTGGGTTAGCTGTTGGTTTGTCGCGAGTTGCGAATCAGCTTTACGCAGATGAATTAACCCGCGTGATACGCAGGGTAGTCCACTAAGCCTTTTTCATTGCCGCCGAACAATGTCGTAGGGTCATGTTCTGCCAGCGGATAGCCATGCTTGATGCGGCTTGGTAAGTCTGGGTTTGCAACAAACGGACGACCAAAACCGATCATGTCGGCTAAACCACTTTCAATCGCGTGTTGCGCCTTTTCTGCGTTGTAACGACCGGCATAGATCAGTTTGCCTTTATACGCCTCACGAACTGCGGTTTTAAAGTCGTGCGGAGTGTCTGGTGCGTCGTCCCAATCCACTTCTGCAATGTGAATGTAAACCACATTGAGTTTATCAAGCAGCGCAGCAGCAGCGGTGTAGGTGTTGACAGGTGTGCTATCAACGGTGCCGTTTAACGAAGTGAATGGTGCAAGGCGAACACCAACACGCTCTGCGCCAATGGCTTGCGTCATTGCTTCGACCACTTCACCAAGAAAACGCAGACGGTTTTCAATTGAGCCGCCGTATTCATCGGTGCGGTTGTTCGCTTCAGAATCGATAAACTGGTTAACCAAGTAGCCATTTGCTGCATGAAGTTCGACACCATCAAACCCAGCTTTTATCGCGTTTAATGCGGCTTGGCGGTATTCTTCAATAACATTCTTGATGTCTTGTTTGGTCATTTCACGTGGCTCAACCACGTCGACAAAGCCAGGTTCGTCTGTGCCATTGTCGATAAATACTTTCACGTTTTCTGCTTTAAGCGCAGAAGAAGAAATAGGTTGCTCGCCGCCGATGTTGTCAGGATGAGTCACACGACCTACGTGCCATAATTGCGCGAAGATAACGCCGCCTTTCTCGTGCACTGCATCAGTTACTTTTTTCCAGCCAGCAATTTGCTCTGGGCTATAAATACCCGGAGTCCACGCATAGCCTTGACCCATTGGTGAAATTTGCGTGCCTTCAGCAACGATTAATCCCGCTTCGGCGCGTTGAGCGTAGTAGGTCGCCATCATGTCGTTGGCAACATTACCCGGTTGAGAGGCTCGAGAGCGCGTCATCGGAGGCATAACGATGCGGTTTTTTAATGAGAGAGAGCCAAGTTGAATCGGTTGAAATAATGCGTCTGTCATAGGAAACCTCGTTATTGTTTAGTTTGAATCAGTTCGATTGGGTAGCCGTCGGGATCTTTGATGAATGCGATGTGCGTTTCTCCACCTTTCATTGGACCGGGTTCGCGAGTGACGTTGCCGCCAAGCGCTTTGATTTTTTCGCAAGCTGCGTAAATGTCTTCACACCCAAGCGCTATGTGACCGAATGCGTTACCTAAGTCGTAACTGCCGGAATCCCAGTTGTAAGTTAGCTCGATGGTCGCGCCATCTGGTTGATCAGGGCTACCAACAAACACCAGTGAGTAACGGTATTCTTGGTTTTCAAAACGATCCAAAACGCTCATTCCCAGAACGTTTGTATAAAATTCGATAGATTTGTCTAGGTCAACAACACGGATCATCGTGTGGAGAAACTTCATAAGTCGCCTTTCATAACGTTGCGTAATCACGGTGCAAACCTTATCGCTACTCTAAATTAACTGGAAATTATCGTTAATTATGAAAATGATTATTTAACGTTATGGGCAATGAGGTTATTGGCCCTACAACATGCAAACAAAGATTACTCGCCGTTTCTTTTTAATAATTGGCATATGCTAATTACTCCTTTTACAAGCCGAGTACTTATCATGTCCACAAACAGCCACTTTCATTACACTCACGAATCTCATTATCAATGTGCGGTTTGTTCTTCAATCGATGCAAATCCGAACTCTTTGGCTGTGAACTACCAGTGCCTAGCCGATGGTTCTGTTGTCGGAGAGTTTCACGTTTTACCGCGTCATCAAGGTTACACAGACCTGTTGCATGGTGGCATTGCGAGTTCGCTGCTCGATGGTGCAATGACGCACTGTTTGTTATTTAGAGACATTCAAGCCCTTACCGCGCAGTTGGATGTGCGCTACCATGCACCTATTGAGCTAGATGAGCATGTCTCGATTACTGCACACTGTGAAGGTGAACGCCGCGGTATATATCAACTGGTGGCTCAATTACTGGTCAATAATGAAGTTAGAGTGACGGCAAAAGGGAAGTTTATTCGTCCTAAAGAAGCGTAAATAAAAACTCGTTCTACGGAGAGATAATGAAGAAATTTGATGAGCTGTACGCAATTGCGACGAGAAAATCTCAATATGACCAAACCAACACTTGGTTTAAAGGCGTAGAGACTTATCTGGAGGCCATTGGCAAAGAAGTCGATGAAGTCCGTGAAGAGATTCGTGAAGATCGCCTTTGTCATTTGGAAGACGAGTTAGGCGATGTGTTGTGGAACTATCTTAACGTATTAAAAGCGTTGGAAAGAGAAAAGGGCATAGATCCTGAGAAAGTACTCGAAAGAGCCTGCGCCAAATACGAGCAGCGTGTATCTGCCATTGAATCGGGACGCAGTTGGGATGAGGTTAAACAGCAGCAGAAACAAGCCTTGAAAGCGGAACATGAAGCCACGCAGTTAGAGACCATGAAGAGCCAATAACTGCGCGTGATATTATTTAAGATGCGGCAGAATGGGGAAGTCTGATCAACCCTTCGTGCTATTGACCAACAGCAGGTCACAAGGCGGTTGATCAAGTAACGTGTCTACAGTGCTGCCAGACCAAAATTGGGATGACATGCTTCGTTTACACGCGCCCATAATCAGAATTGCCGCTTGTGATTGCTTAACTGCTTTTGGTAACGCCGTTTCAGGGTTTCCTTCTGGCAGCAGTAGTGGTACTCGAGTTAACTTTTGCGCAGTAATAAAGTCCGTAATGCCTGCTTTTTGGTTGCTCAAAATCTCTGCACGATAGCGAGACAGATAAGGCGCAACGTAGCGGCAGTAAACTAACGTCATTTTTCCGCCCAAGGTTTTTTCTAGCTTTGAGCCTCGCGATACGATGGCTTTATCTACGACTGATTTTGCATCTCCGCGATGAAGCGGATCTATCGCGCAAAGCATGTTGGCGTGAGAAGGCCATGAACGCTCACTTAATAGCAATAAATCACAATCGTTTTTTGCTAGCTCGGTGAGTAAGGTTTGAATGTCGTACTTGTTAAAATGCCCCACGAGCAGTAAATCTGTGTGGTCGACAAGCCGTTTCGCGACTTGAGTAATCCAATGACTCCCTTTGAAATGCTCGTAAGAGAGTGTTGGCGTTTCAACTTCCTCTTCTTCACAAAGTTCGATAACGAAGTCTTTAAATTTTGATGTCCAAGCTTCAAACTCAGCTTGTCTCTTTTCTATATGGTCAGAGTTGAAACTAAGGAAATGCGCGAACGCGTGATCTTCACTCCGGCGGTGATCTTCCACCAATACCACGATGGGTTGGGCCAGCGCTGTCGCAAACTGAATCACTTTACGAAGCACCTTACGACTTGGTAAGGCGGCTTGCTGAGTCAGAAAAAATACTGGTGCCATTGATTACTCCATTATCAAACGAGGCAAATGCGCCTAATGCACACTAAAAGTTTATACCATCCCCTTATGCAAAGACGTTCTGTTTCTGCGAGCACAATATAAATTCCGCAATTGTGCGTGCCATTGCCTAGAATTTTAACATCAGGATCTCATGCCTTTAGGTAATAGACATCGTGTTGACACTAACGTGATGCCCAAGGAAATCGGTGACAATGATGATAGATTCCAGCCAATTACAAATTAATCGCAAAGTGCCCCATTTGCTTGCCGAGATCATTAAAGCGATAGAGTCGACCGAAGACCTCAGTTTTTTGAAAGACTATCAGGAAGCGCAAATCGCGAACATTTTGGAGTCGGTCAACATTGCTTATCGTAAACGCGTGATAGAAGCGGTGCCGCCAGAGAAGTACTGGACGGTATTAAATTTGCTGCGATACGATACCGCCAAGCACATTCATCAATCACTCAACAAAGAGCTGCAACATGAACGCTTAGCGTACATCACGGATTCGGAACTGATCATCTTTGCAGACTTTCTACCGACCGAGTTTGTGGATGAGTACCTTATCGACCAAAGTGAAGAGTCGGTCGCGTACATTCAACAAGCGCTGTCGTATGAAGATAACAAAGTGGGGAGATATGCCGAGCCGCATTTTTTAGTCGCAAATCCTAAAAACAGCGTAGGAGGCATCAAAACCGAGTTGTTAAAACGTGGACAAAGCCCGGTGCGATTGATCATCGTGCGTGATGTCGGAGGCGTTATTGGGACGATAGAACCTCAAACCCTGTTGCTGCATGAGAACCATACCAAACTCACAGACTTGACCGTAGTCACGCCAATTCTGGAAGATATCCAAACGATTCAAAGCGTCAGTAAACAGGTCTCGATTGATGGTGGAGCGCATTGGTTTCCTATCATGGCTGGTGGCAAAATTATGGGCGTTTTGTCGATGGCGACCATCGCGATTACCTTGCGTGAACTCAGCCTACAAGCTGTAGTGGCAGAAAACGTACGAAGTGAAGAAGATTTGTTCACACCATTAACTGTGGCGACAAGGCTAAGAGCACTTTGGTTGGTGATTAACTTGCTGACCGCTTTTGTTGCCTCTGCCATCATTGGTATTTTTGATAATGTGGTCGAGCAAGTCGTTGCGCTTGCTATCTTAATGCCCGTTGTGGCGAGTATGGGCGGCATCGCAGGTAGCCAAACCTTAGCGGTGGCCATTCGGGGTATCGCATTGAACCATTTGCACCAAAGTAACTTGAAGCTATTGGTGAATAAGGAATTAAAAATCGCCACCATTAATGGCTTGATCATGGGATTAGTCATCGCGGGTGTCGTTTACATGGTGTTTGACTCTTGGCCATTGGCGCTTATTATCTGTTGTGCAATTTTCCTCAATAGTTTGGCGGCCGCGGCATCGGGGACGTTGATACCATTCACGTTGAAGAAGTTTAACATTGACCCCGCCGTGGCTGGCTCGGTAGTATTAACAACCGTTACCGATGTCGTCGGTTTCTTTGCGTTCTTAGGCTTAGGTGCAATCTTCTTGATATAGAAAGCCAATTGACGCGTTAACCTGATGATCCAATCTCTCCATTTCCCAACCCAATATTTTGGGCAAGTTTGATTCGCTCAAAATTCCTCCGTTTTCATAAACGCTGAACACGTCGTTTAAGCTTTCATTTCATCAATATTTTCCACTGCTCATTTCTATCCCAAAACTTTCCATTGCCGATCTCGCTTAACGCTGGTGTGCCAAATGCCATGCCAATTTTCTTGGCCGTACACGCATTACTTCACTCAAACAAAAAATAAGGAAAAGATTTTGAACAAACTCATCGTATTCACTGGTGGTCCCGGTGCAGGAAAAACCTCGGTTATCGAACAACTAAAAATACAAGGCTTTATCTGCGCGCCAGAAACAGGTCGTCACGTGATACAAATGCAGGTTGCGAATCACGGTTCAGCATTACCTTGGAATGACAAACAAGCCTTTAGAGACGAAATGACAAAAGAAGAAGTGGGCAATTACCGATCTTTCAATGCCCACCAAGGGGACGTATTTTTTGATCGCAGTATTGTGGACGTATATGGCTACAGCAAGTTGGAGCGTTTGCCAATTTCGCATGAGCTCATCACGCATTGCCAAACGCTTCGTTATCATTCTCAAGTATTCATTTTTCCACCGTGGGCATCGATATTCAGCAACGATGAAGAGCGAAAGCAAGATTTTTCTGAAGCGGTCGCCACATATCAACAGATGGTCGATGCATACCACAAGTTTGGTTATCAATTGATCGAAGTGCCCAAAATGTCAGTCGAAGACAGAGTGGCGTTTATTCTCGACTCAGTCATCGAATAAGGCAGACAGGTGAATAATGCAAACAAATGCGTAAGGCGATTGTGACCACGACGACAATATGTGTAAAGGGAGTTATTTATACTGGATAAAATTCAATAACTTAATTGAGTATTATGTCTTTTAAATATCTTACCTTATTGCTCGCAACGACGAGCATAAACAGCTTTGCTGATGTGGACCTGCCTTCGGGGGATGATTGGTTAAACCATGTGACGAATGGTCTAGCGCCATATTGGATGATGGAAAGTGCGCATGGGCAACCTGCGGGGAATTTTCCGACATTTCGTTGTGATAACGGTGTCATTCTCGACCCACAAAAGCCGTGTGAAGAATTAAACAAAGGGTGGATTAGCCCGCACTTCGATCGCGAATACACACGCATGAAATCGCGCCAAACTTACGCTTATGGCGTGCTTTTTCATCTTACGGGTGACAAACAAGCATTAGAGCTAGCCAAGAAAGGGGCTTATTACCTGATTGATCATCTACAAGATGAGAAAAACGGCGGCTTCGTGAGCTTTACGCGTAGTGGAAAACCGGGGATGGAGTGGCAACAGCGAACTTCTCAAGACCAAGCTTACGCCTTGGTGGGCTTGGCGATGTACTACTACTTGACGCAAGATCCAAAGGTTGAACAAGCACTTATCGACCAGCAAGCGTTTATATTTAAACAATACCGACGAAGCGATGATCGCGGTCTGGCGTGGGTTTTGAAAGATGGTGATGGGGAAAGTGAGAAGCAGCAAGAGTTAGTCGCTCAACTTGACCAAATTAATGGCTATCTGTTGCTAACGGCGCCACTTTTACCAGAGCCAGCGCAAGCCAAGTGGAAGCAAGATCTGCAATGGCTGACGCAAGTGATGCTGGATAACTACCACTCCGACAAAGAGCAGCGCTTTTATGGCGCGATACACCACAAAGCGGTAATGATGCCTGATGCAAAACACAATGATTTTGGACACACCATCAAAGCGTATTGGATGACGTATCTCACTGGTCAGTTGTTGGAGAATTCCAATTGGACTGAGTTTGGTTTCAAAGGAATGAAACACACGCTTAAACAAGCGCAATACCAGCAAAACTTTGAGCAAGTCAAAGCGCTCTTCTCTCCAGAATGGCAGAGTAAATGGAGAGAAGAGAGCATTCCTGCTTGGCAATCAAGACCGCACAAGCATTACAGCTCGTCTTGGGAATGGGCAGAACTCGATCAAGCGGCGATGACGGTTTCTCTTGTCGATGGTTCGATGAAAGAAACGCTTCAATATACATTACCCACCTTTATGGACGTGTGGGTGGATCATCAATACGGAGGTGTTGGTCTGAATCCTAAATCAACCAAAGCGTTCCATTGGGGAAATGGTTACCACCAGTTTGAACATGCGTTGGTCGGGTATTTGTACGCGCAACAAATGGCAAAACAGCCTGCCAAGCTTTACTACGCGCGACCAGCCGAGAGTAAAATGCCACTTAATCCATATTACTTTAACGCGGATATAAAAGCGCTTTCGTCGCAAAGTGATGGAGTCACTACTGCAACGTTCACTAATATTCGACCATAACTTGGTCGATGGTGGTGTGGTGGTTAAAGTCTGCGTGCAAACTAACAAAACCCAATGGTAAACTGCGAGTCTGTTTTACATAGTATTTAAAGGTAATTTGATGAACCCGATTCTTGCGATGTTGAAAGAAAACAATATTAGCGACGAGCAAATCAACGAGCTATTTCAGGCGTTAACTCAAAACCCTCTGGCTGCAATGGCAACTATCAGCCAACTAGGTCTGCCACAAGATCAGCTTCAAGCGTTAATGGCGCAGGTAATGCAAAACCCTGTACTGATTAAAGAAGCAGTGGAAGAGCTAGGCCTAGACTTCTCCAAAGTAGTAGAAGCCAAAGCGAAGCTACAGCAGTAATCGAGTTTTCGATAAAAACAATAACGCCAGAGCCAAATGGTTCTGGCGTTATTGTTTTCTCTTCCTTTGTGCCTCTTTGGTCTCAAGCAAAATCGAATGTTTTAGACGAAACGGTCTTCCCACGAAAACTCAACATGTTTATGTCTGCCCAAACGTGTGTATAATTCGCCGGAAATTAGGATTTACAGATAACGAAAGGTAAGTATGGCAGTCCTCGAAATTCTCTCCATTCCAGACCCAAGACTTAAAGTAAAAGCAGAAAAAGTCACTGATGTATCGACAGTACAAACGTTGATCGACGATATGCTAGAAACACTTTACGCAACGGGCAATGGCATCGGTTTAGCTTCAACCCAAGTGGGCAGAAAAGAGGCGGTTGTTGTCATTGATATCTCTGACGAACGCAATGATCCTTTAATCTTAGTCAACCCAGAAGTGGTGAGCGGAGAAAACAAAGCGCTTGGCCAAGAAGGGTGCCTATCTGTTCCCGAATACTACGCCGATGTAGAGCGTTACACATCAGTTGTTGTGTCTGCATTGGACCGTGATGGCAACCCGATTACAATCGAGAGCGATGAGTTCTTGGCGATTGTGATGCAGCATGAAATCGATCACCTATCTGGTAACTTGTTCATTGATTACCTTTCACCGTTAAAGCAAAAAATGGCGATGAAAAAAGTGAAGAAGTACGTAAAAGCGCAAGCTAAGTAAGATGGGAGGAAGTAACTCACAACCGCGAGTTGCTTCCTTTTAAATCAAGGATAAGTAGAGTGGTTTATCTCGGTTTTTTGGGGACATAACGCTTTACGACCTTCATAAGCCTCTGAAATGAAGAGCAGTCCATATGTGACTCATGAGGGCAGGAGGCAACATGGTTTAGGCTGTCTCGCACCGCTTTCAAACGTGTTATTTGCTCATCAATCTCAAGCGCCTTTTTCGCCAGTAAGTCACGATCAATGTATGGTTTTGAACCTTCTGAGTGATTCAACATTTCTGCCATTTCGTTAAGTGATATTCCAGCGATACGCCCTAAACTAATTAAGTTGAGTTTACTGAGTACCTCTGGCGAATATTGACGTCTCAATCCATTCCTTCCTATTGAGCGAATTAACCCCAATTGTTCGTAGTATCTGAGTGTTGAGGTCGGCAATCCTGATTTTATAACCACTTCTGCAATATCCATACTATTCCTCATTGACTTCAAGTTGGCTTTAAGTTGTAGCATGCAACTAAGACCTTAACAAATCAAAAACTTGAGGAGAGAAAAATGCTGTTTTTAATAGGATTACAAGCGGCGCTAATAGGGATTGGTGCGACTTTGATAATGGATTTATGGGCTTGGTTACAAAGGAGAGCGTTTGGTATTCCCTCATTAAATTATGCATTGGTTGCGCGCTGGGTTTTGTGCATGCCAAAAGGGAAGCTTGTGCATGCGCCAATTATGTCAACAGACCCGATGCCGGGAGAAAAAGCACTCGGTTGGTTTTTGCACTATGCCATTGGCGTTGTTTTCGCTTTGGCTCACATTGCTGCTTTTGGTCATCATTGGTTGGTAGAGCCTAGTCTAGCGCCTGGCTTAATTACAGGTGCGGTAACGTTGGTGTTCCCATTTTTGGTCATTCAACCTTGTCTAGGATTTGGTTTTGCTGCCAGTAAAACCCCAACACCTTGGAAAGCTCGTTTTCTTAGCACATTGGCGCATTTGGCTTATGGATTGGGCTTATTCATTACCGCATTCGCTATCAAAGGTGTGAGTCAGTATTTTATGTAGTGAGCATGAGCATCATAAAAACGTGCTGTTTTCGGTTTGGATTTATGATGCTCAACTCTTGGTTGTTTTTTGGCGCTCTGTTCATAGTGAGCAGATATCTTTTAAATCTGTCGTATCAATCCAAGACGTAAAGTCGGCCAACATTTAACATTACCTTAACTCCGTTATGGCAAGTGATTTACCGATAAAAATTAGAATTGTCTGGTTTGACATCAAGATTATTGAGGATTTCAGATGGCTTCAAAAGCGACAGGGATATCGATACTGAGTTTATTAGTAGCTCCGGTGGCGATGGGAGAGACCGCAAGCGCATACGATTTATGTTTGCTAGAAACAATCAAAAAAAGCAATGGCGAAGAAACGATCGAGAGCATTCGCAAGCAGTGTGAGTTAGATACCGTCACGAGCACTGTGTCTGTCGAATCAACAACGAAAGAATCAGAAGAACCGCAGGAAAGCTTGATCGATAAACGTTTGGAATCAGAAAAGCAAACCGCGTTCGAGCCTTTTAGCTTGGTTGCACATCGAATTAACTACATTCTTCCGTTTACTTATAGTGACCGCGTAAACAAACGTGCGTATGCCGACACCAAATACGGCGATGAACTGCGTAAGGAAGAGGCAGAGTTTCAAATCAGCTTTAAAGTACCAATGAACTACGACGATTTGTTGTTTGACGGCGATGGTCTGTTTTTTGGTATGACGCTCAAATCGTTCTGGCAGGTATACACGGGGGATGCGTCGCGTCCGTTTCGCGAAACCAATTATCGCCCTGAGCTGTTTTACTTCACTCCTACAAGTTGGCAGCCGCTTGGTGGCTCAACTTGGCTGGGGTTTGGTATTGAGCATGAATCAAATGGTCAAAGACAAGAGCTATCGCGCAGTTGGAACCGCGTTTATACCAACTTAACCTTTGCGAAAGACAATTTTGTCGCCTCTATCCAGCCTTGGTGGCGCATACCTGAGGACGAAAAAACCTTTCCGAATGATCCTAAAGGTGATGATAACCCAGATATCGAAGATTACATGGGGCATTTTGAGCTAACAAGTGCCTACAAATGGGACGATTACGAGTTGACGTTCTTGGGGCGCGAGAACTTCAAAACGCATAAAGGCTATGCTGAGATAGGTTTGTTGTTTCCAATTTGGGGAAAAGTTAGGGGATATGCTCAATACTCGACTGGATACGGAAAAAGCCTAATTGACTACGACCATAATCAGCAGCGCATTGGTGTTGGTATCGCGATCAACGGTGTTCTGTAGTTTTTCGATAGTCCAATAGAAATAAACGCTGGCAATTGAGATTTCAGTATTTAGAATGCGTGGCTAAAATTGATTTCCAACCTAGAGTGATTTTATGCTTCGTGATTACACCTTCGATTGTCTTGTAACCATGCCTCGCCATGAACTGGAAGAGTTTAGTGCTCGCATGATCAGTAAAATGGTGCCAGAAGACGTGATGAATGAGCTGTTTACTTTTGATCAAGAAGAAGTGGATAGCGAAGACCGTATGTTGTCTGCACGTCTTGATGCAATGCTACGCATGACAGCAATCGCACTGAGTGAAATTCAACAAGCGTTTGATGACTCAGACAATGCAAAGCAAAATAGCGAGCGAATGACGCGATTGGTGCTTTGGCATTTCTATGCGATTTCATTCCATTTGGAAGAGGCAATCACGTTAGAAACACACTGTGAACTAGTGGAAAAACTACTCGAAAATACACCTTCGGATGTTTTTGCTTGGGTGAAAACACTGACAGAGCTTCTGCATACTTACGCTGAAATTAACGCGAAAGAAAACCCTCAAGACTAAGGTTTTTTGTCGTTAATCGTTCAGTAAACAAGGCGAGCTATCTGGTTCGCCTTGTTTTATTTTACGTCTGTAAAATCCGCCGTTTTGGACTTCTGACGTACACCACGATCCTCGCTTCAGGTTCGCTTCTCATTAGCGAATAGGGAGATTCCTTCTTACACTAAAATCAAAGCATTTGTTTTCGAACACTTTAATGCATCATTAAGCCGTGATTTCCAATCCACTTAAATACGGATAATTTATGTCGGATAACGTTCTGGTTTTTAAATTTGAACCGATTTTGAAGCGCATATGCCTTCTCTCTCGCCTACGTTATCGTGGTGGGCGTAAATAATGGACCCGTTAACGCAAGGTTTACTAGGCGCTGCTTTGCCACAGTCTGCAAGTAACAAGCGGCATATTATGGCTGCTGGCGTATTAGGCGTGGCCTCTGGGATGGCTCCGGATTTGGACATACTTATCCGTTCATCAAGTGACCCATTACTGTTTTTGGAATATCACCGACACTTTACCCATTCATTGTTGTTTATCCCTTTTGGCAGTTTTCTCTGTGCTTTAGTGTTGTATCCGTTGTTTGCAAAAAGACGAGAGCTAAACTTTCAACAGAGTTGGTTTTATTGTGCCCTTGGTTATAGCACCCATGCGCTGTTAGATGCTTGCACCAGCTATGGGACTCAGCTTTTTTGGCCGATAAGCAACACACGCTATGCCTGGAATACGATCTCGGTTATCGACCCCGCTTTCTCACTTCCGATTTTGATCCTGCTTTTGTTTGCCGCACTGAAGCGAAATCGAAATTACGCGCGTGTCGCATTTCTATGGTCTCTGGCTTATCTGACACTTGGTGTTATTCAACGAGATAGAGCAGAAGCGGCCGGATGGAAGATTGTCAAAGAGCGACAGCACAGCGCTGTGCAGCTAAAAGCAAAACCAACCTTCGGCAATCTTTTGGTCTGGAAAGTGATTTATGAAACGGAAGATAACTACTATGTGGATGCGGTAAGAGTGGGGCGCTCAATAAAAATCTATCCTGGCGAATCCACACCAAAGCTCAATGTAAAAACACAATTTCCATGGCTCGACCCACAATCTCAGCAAGCGAAAGATATTGAACGTTTCCGTTGGTTTTCAAATGGTTTTGTAGTGCAAGACCCGGATGACGAAATGCGAATTGTTGATGTGCGTTACTCCATCGTGCCAAACCAAATTAATGCGCTGTGGGGCATCAATCTATCCCCGAAAGCCAGCGCGGACGAACACGTCGAATACACTGCTCATCGAGGTAGTACAGCGGAAGACCGCCAAACTTTTCTCAATATGCTTACGGACTTTGACTGAGCGTTTACTTGGGTTACATGGGGAGTGACTCAGTGACTATCAAGCCGATTGAAAGTCCTTCACCAGCGTCGGCTTATTAGCAAAGAAGATCTTGCTAAACAGAGATTTGTACTTCCATCCAAGAGACAACAGTCGTTTTGCTAAGCTTTTGTTTTCAATGATAGCGACTTCAACGCCTTGGTAATGATATGGATGGCTTTTAATGTAGTCGATAAATGCAGTAAGCACACCTTGCCCGCGAACGGAGGGCGCAAAGTTGACTGCAACAATGGAAAAGCGCTGACTGCCTACAGTGCAACGGACAAAGCAGTGTCCAAGCGGATGAGTGATGGTCTCGGAAAACTCAGGAAACGCGCGAGACTCTAAATCTTGAGAGAGCGCATCGTATTGCTGACATAAATGATAAAAAAGTTGTTTCGCTTCGCTGTTCATATCGGTGCCACTTTCTAGTAATTTGGTTTAAAGGCATTGATTTCACAAATATTGTAACCATAGTCAGCAAGACAAAACGCGGTGAACTTTTACAGTGGTGATTTCCTATTTTGAAAACAGATTGGTTACGAGTGAAGTTGTTCGTCTTCTAAGTGGAGTGGTGGAGTAGTGAAATAGTGGAGTGAGGTTTTTTAGATGAGCGAAAGGATGTTTGGATTGCACAAAGTTCACGGAAGTGAATGAACAGAAAAAGGCGAACCGTTTGGTTCGCCTTTGCTTGTTTTAGGGGCTTAACTAGGCGCTACTCTAAGTGCTTAAATTGCAACGCCACAAGTCGCTGATACAACTCACAGCTTTGCATTAATGATTGGTGGTTACCAACATCGACTAACTCACCATTGTCCAGCACCGCAATTTTATCCGCATGTTGGATAGTCGAAAGACGATGAGCAATGATCAGCGTTGTGCGTCCTTTCATCAGTGCTTCAAGTGCTTGCTGAACGTGATGTTCACTTTCACTATCAAGGGCGCTGGTGGCTTCATCCAGCAGTAAGATTTTTGGATCTTTTAGAATCGCGCGAGCAATAGCAATGCGCTGCTTTTGACCGCCTGATAGCCTAACGCCGCGCTCACCTAAAAAGCTGTGATAGCCTTCGGGAAGCTTCTCAATAAACTCATGGGCATGGGCTTTTTTGGCGGCTTCGATGACTTGTTCATCCGTGGCTTCTGGATTGCCGTAACGAATATTGTGAAACACATCATGGCTAAACAGCGCTGGTTGTTGAGGTACGAGTGCCATTTGGCGTCGAAGCTCGTTTGGATCGAACTGTCGAATGTCTTCGCCACCAAACAACACTTGCCCCTGTTGTGGGTCATAAAAGCGTTGCAGCAGTTCGAATAGCGTTGTTTTACCTGCACCGGAAGGGCCAACCAACGCCAATACTTTGCCTTGTTCAGCGGTTAGGTTTAATCCTTTGATAGCAGGTTGATTTGGGCGAGAAGGGTAGTTGAAATTCACCGACTTAAAGCTAACTTCAGCAGACATGTCTGAGCGGACAGGCAAATGGTTGCTTGGTGCTTTAATATCGCTTTCTACTTGAAGGATCTCAATCAGTCGCTCGGTAGCGCCAGCGGCCCTTTGCAGTTCACCCATGACTTCAGAAATGGTTGCAGTCGATGAGGCAACCATAATGGCATAAAACACAAACGCTGCTAGGTCTCCCGCAGACATCTTTCCGTGAATCACATCGCTGCCGCCAACCCAAAGCATGCCCGCAATTGCGCTGAACACAATCACAATAACGCCAGATATCAGGATCGCGCGTTGTTTTACTCTCTGTCTGCCCACTTCATATGCTTTTTCCACCTCGACAGCGAAAGCCGCTCGTTCGTACGGCTCTGAGCTAAAACTTTGCACGGTTTTAATATGTTCTATCGCTTCACCTGCGTAGCTGCCGACATCGGCCATTGAGTCCTGACTTTGGCGAGAGAGCGCACGCACGCGTCGTCCATAAAACAAAATCGGAACCAAAACCAAAGGCACAGAAGCTAGCACAATCAGCGTGAGCTTAACGTTGGTGGCAAACAACATTATGATGGCTCCAAAACACATCAAAGCGCTACGCATCGCCATCGAGAACGATGAACCAATAATGCTTTGCAGCAGCGTGGTATCGGTAGTCAGGCGCGACATAATATCGCCGCTACTGTTGGTCTCAAAATAGCTCGGATGCAGCGTAATCACATGGTTAAACACCGCAAGGCGAATATCCGCACTGACACGCTCACCCACCGAAGATACAAGGTAGAAGCGAAAGAACGTCCCAATGGCAATACACAGTGTGACACCAACAATAAACTGAATCGCATTGGTAAGCTCTTGCAATGATTGCTGTGCAAACCCTTGGTCGATAAGAATACGTATTCCATAACCAACGGATAACGTTAAACTTGCTGTTGCGACAAGTGCAACCAAGGCTGCTGCAACCCGCCATTTATAAGGCGCAATAAAGGTGTTGAGTTTAAGAAGAATGCTGAGATTTTTGTTATTTTTTCGGCTCATGAGTGACTCACAAAGCGTTTTAGGTAACTGGCATAGTAAGCCAGTTTGGTAGGGGAGACCAGTGAACTGCTGTTATCGGAGTAGGAAGTTCACTGGGATGCTCAATATCTTATGTCTATCGAAAATTGCTTAAATGCCTAAGAGACTAGAACCAGATTTTAGTTGGGAGGGAGTTAAGCTCGGCTTTTGGCGAGTAGCAGGTCGACCTTTCCTTTTGCTGTTTTACTAACTGTTTGCATCAACTGAAAACTTGGCTTAACGATACCTGAGTTTTCTAATCCTTCGACCATTAAGAGCCAAAGCTTGGCCGTCATTTGTGCATCGGCTAGTGCGCGGTGGAAAATACCGTCGTTGTCGATATTTTTATAGCGAACAAGTTCACCTAGTTTGTGTGATGGAGCATCTTGAATGAGCCGTCTTGCCACCAGTAAGGAGCAAGCAAACTCACCTGAATAACCACAGTTGATTCGCTCAAGCTCTGCATCTAAAAATCGTTTATCGAATGAAGCGTTATGAGCGATAAGGTTCTCGCCAGCAATGAACTCACTAAATGATGCCATGACCTCTTCGCAGCTTGGTGCCGTTCGTAACATGTTATTGGTAATGCCGGTGTAGTTCTCAATGAAGGAGCTCACTCTGAAACCGGGATTCATGAGTTGCTGAAAACTATCGACAACCTCGCCATCGACTAACTTTACCGCACCAATTTCTATTGCGCGGTCACCCAAAGTAGGAGAGAGACCAGTGGTTTCAAAGTCGAGTACGACCACAGAGTTTGCTTGAGGCATGAAGTTTTCCAGCTGAGTAATATTGCGCAAGAGTATTATTGAAAGCGACAGAAAAAGAAAGGCGAATTCAACGGTGCTCCTTTGTCTATTTGGATTCTACAAAGTCAGCCTTTCTGGTTCACAATGTATGGACAGTAACAGGTAAGTTTACGGCTTTACCCACTTGCTTCGTTATTCGCTTGGCGTTTTAAGTGCTCGATAAACGCCGGGATCTTCTTGGCTAAGTGTTTTCTGGAAGCGTAAAAGGCATACAACACCAAATCTTTTGGTTCATATTCCAGTTCGATCACTTCCAGATCTCCTGATTCGATTTCTTCATGGCAAAACTCGATAGGTAGAATCGCAAAGCCGAATCCTGCTAACGCGCCGGCTTTAGCAAGTTGCCCACTGTTGACCTTAAATGCAGATTTTACTCGTTGAGTTATCTGTTCTCCTTCTGAGTTTTTGAAAACCCAAGGTGTACCTTTCAATGCAGTGAAGCTGCTAATACAAGGAACGTGCTTCAAATCGGTAATTTTGAAAGGCCTCTGACGTGTGTGCAGTAGCTTAGGTGACGCGACCACAACACTCGGCCAACGCTTGATCTCTTTTGCAATCCAATTGCTGTCTTCAAGCTTGCCGCGGTGAAAACTCAAGATAACGTCAAACCCATCGAGCAAGTCCTCTTTAGGGCTTAGGTTCGTCTCGCAATTCAATGAAATAGCAGAGTACTGAGCACAAAAAGAGACGACGGCTTTAGCTAGTTCTGGTGAATCTGGCATGACAACGTTGAGTTGCCCCATGACCTCACGAGAGTGTTGCGTCACTTCTTCAAGCGCATCATTCAGTTTGTCTAACAAAGGCTGTGTGCGTAAATAGAGCTGTTCTCCAGCGTCTGTTGCACAGATTCGTCGAGTCGTTCTGTCGAATAAACGCACATCAAGCTGTTCTTCAAGTAACGCAATGTGGCGACTGACATTTGATGTCGGCAGAGATAAAAACTCGGCGGCTCTTTTGAAGCTATTGTTCTCGTAGACACAATGGAAGCTTTTTAGCCATTGCTGATCAATTTTCTCAAGCATCTCTATTAATCCCATTTTGTTGAACTATAAAACCAATAAGTTGCACTTTATTACTTAAAACGGGTTTATACAATGCAAGTTACTGTTGTTTGGGCATAAAGGTTTTCCAATGAGTTGGCTAGAAAAACTATTAGATAAAAAGAACATCATCAATACGCGTAAAGCGTCGATTCCGGAAGGCGTATGGACTAAGTGTCCGTCTTGTGACCAAGTGCTGTATCGCATCGCGCTCAAGGAAAACTTGGAAGTTTGTCCCAAGTGTCAGCACCATTTGCGAATGTCTGCGCGACATCGTTTAGACAGCTTTTTGGACAAAGGTGAGCGTATAGAGCTTGCTAGCGAATATGAGCCGAAAGATCTGCTCAATTTTAAGGACAAGAAACGCTACAAAGAGCGTCTTGCTCTGGCTCAAAAGAGTACTGGCGAGAAAGATGCGTTGGTCGTAATGAAAGGCGAGCTGTTGGGCTTACCCATCGTGGCTTGCGCGTTCGAGTTCTCTTTCATGGCTGGCTCGATGGGGTCGGTTGTGGGTGCTCGTTTTGTTGATGCCGTGAATACGGCGATAGAGGAAAATTGCGGGTTAGTTTGCTTTTCTGCGTGTGGTGGCGCACGTATGCAAGAGTCGCTGATGGCTTTAATGCAAATGGCCAAAACCAGCGCTGCGTTGGAGCGTTTATCCAATGCGCGCTTGCCTTATATCTCGGTATTGACCGATCAAACCTTTGGCGGCGTCTCGGCAAGCTTGGCAATGCTGGGGGACATCAATATCGGTGAGCCAGCAGCAAGAATCGGGTTTGCAGGACGTCGCGTGATTGAGCAAACTGTACGAGAAAAGCTACCGGATGGCTTTCAACAAAGCGAGTTTCTGCTTGAGCATGGCGCTTTAGATATGATTGTGCAAAGGCACGATATGCGCGCGAGAATAGGTGGGTTGATAGCAAAGCTCACCAATACAAGCATCCGACTAGAAGTTAAGTAATTGCGGTTGGCTCATGCTTTATATGTTCTTTAAGATACTCACCGCTATGCAATCGATTGATTTGGTGGCGTAAAAGGCGGCTTTTCGATTCATTTCAATTAAGCATTAACTTTCGATACAACATACTGATTATAAATTGATTTTATAAATCAACTTCGGCATCATTCACGGCTTGATTTTGAGGATGAATATCATCACGGCAAAAAATTAGAACAACTTATAATGCGAGGCTAGGGAACGATGGAACCAATGGAAAATCACTATTTAGAGATACCTGAAGAAAGAAAATTGCGTATTTTTCGTAAAGAAGACGAACGCTTCTACACCTTTTGGGAAAAAATGCTTGATGAAGAGCAATCCTTTTACCAGCAACCTCTCAAAAGAATGAGTGGCGATGCTTGGCAGTCACTTCATGCATTTTTTATGGCCTCCGAATTCGGACAACATCAGGCTTCGCCAGCTTATATAAAAAGGGCGCTCGAGCTACTGAATAACGTGTACTTGTTGGCCAATCATTCAGACCAAGTGGTTGAATTCTCCGTCGGGCACCGACACTTTTCGGAAGTGGGTAACCGTTCTATTGCAGAAGGAACAATGGATGCATGGTTGGATGAAATCTGTTTAGCGATGGCCGCGAGAGATTGGCGTTGCGTAGAGCTGATGACCATCATGGATGAGTCGTTAGTGCGTTTAAAAGATCCTTTCGATATTGCGCTGGTCGAGTTCGTTAACGGTGTATTTAGCAATTCATCCGCGTTACCTGAGTTATTGCAAACTGTGATGGAGAAATCCTCCCCGCAATATTTAGAATCAACCAGAGTGCCATATGTACATTCTCTGTTTATACCATTTGTGAATGTGTTTGTTGCCATTATCGATGGCGATGAGTCACATTATCAAGAAGCACTGAGGGGGGCGTTAGAGGCGCATTACCAGTTCTATATGAATGAAGATGTTCGTTATTCGCCAAAAGGAAATGTTTCTCTGAAACTGACTGGTCTTGCTGCATTGGCATACGATAAGTATGGCTGGACGATTCCAGAAGCCGCATATTTGCCGAAATGGCTCGTTTACGGTGAGCATGATCTCTGTTCTAAATAAATCATTAATAGAACACCTTATGTAGTGTCTGCGGCAATGGCGTTCGATGAAAGGTTGGCGCAGCTGCGGGCTCTGTTTGAGCGAACAAAGCAGATCTACGAGATCATCGAAGAGTTCCCATCTTTGGCGGTGAGACCAACCCAGCCTCAAGCAAACATGTTGCACCTTATCCTGCCTTTCAGCTGTGAAAAGTTGAAAGAACTCCAACATACTTTTGCTACAGAGAAGGGCATTTGGTTTGGTAATCCGCAAGTCACGGCACATCCACATCAATCCATCGTTGAGTGGTATGTCGGTGACTACCTGCTCAACCTTGGTGACGAAGAATTAAGGTCATTTTTCAACCAGTTACTCGGTGATAAGGCATAAACTTATCAATATGCGAGCTTACTAACACGCCATACGTGACACTTCATGTATTCTTAATTGAAGCGAAGAAGAGGATTTATCAATGTCAAAAAGCTCCAAGCTTCACAATGAAGACAAACTGGTTAAGAAGGCACTAGAGATTGGTGGAAAGATGGCGAAGCTACAAGGTTTTGACCTTCCTCAGTCACTACAGCCTCTAAGAGTAAAAGCGATTTACCTATTCTTGGTCGATGCAAAACAGATCACGCCACTACCGGAAAGCAAGCTAGATGGCGCAAGCATCAAACACCGACTGGCAGTATGGATACACAGTGCGTTGCCAGACAACGACCCTCTAAAGTAAAAACCTCAAGAAGTTACATAGGTCATTAATTCACAAGGCGAGCCAGATGGTTCGCCTTGTCTGATCTTGGCAAGTGCACCGAGGCCTTCTAATGTTTCGTTATCATTGATTTACAAAACAGCATCAAAAGGGCTAAAGATAAAGCCAGAGAAGCGCTACAATGCACGTGTTGCAAGAGTGCAACCAAGAATACTCATTTACAGAAACCTTAAAGTAACCATACATGTCTAAAGATTTCGAATTCACCACAGAATACACACTCGACAAGCCATTTTTTGCTGAGTGTTATGATCAAACTAGCCAGCCAACGAAGTTCCCACAAGCGTATTTGAAAGGGATTCTCTTTCTAATTTTTGGTGTGGTTTTATTGGAGTTTGAACTGCTACCTAACGGTTATGTCGGTTGGTTCTTTATCGTATTGAGTGTGATTGAAGCGTGCAGCGTTTACTTCAAAAGAACCTGGTGGCTATGGCGTCAAACCATCAGTTCAAGCCGTGGCAGCAAAGTGGTGTTTGACGTGAATGCAGACGGAGTGCGCTATAAAAGCGGTAAAATCGATCGCAGCCTCGCTTGGAGTGAAATCGACCAACTTGAACAAACTGATTTGGGCTTTATTCTTCACCTTGGTAAACAACGCCAATACATCAGCAAATCTTGCTTAAACGAAGAAGTCATCACGTTTATGGTAGAGCAGCACGCCGCATCAAAAGCGAGCTAACAAATCTCTATTAACAGAAGAGGCGAGCCAATGGGTTCGCCTTTTTTGATCTTGGCACATAGTTTTAAAAAAGAATCGCTAGGAAGAACCACTACGCTGGCTAATTCGTTTTTGCCCCAAAGCTTGCTAGAAGCAGAGGTGCATGACCCTTATGCTCATCTTTCTGATGACAATAACGCTAAATTCTAGTTAAAAAACTTGGCTGTAGCATAGAACGAAAAAAGGTTGCTATCTGGCAACCCTTTATAAACTGTATCTTCAAGTTGATAAAAATTTATTAGTGTTTGATTCGCACTTTTTCAACTTAAACCAAATTTTCTTTCTACCATTATTTCTCAAAGTAATTCCTCCAAAACAACACCAGTTTGACCATTGGCAATCCTTTGAAGAAGGCTATTCATGTTTACTTTCTCATTGATTGAAGTTTCAGTATTTTGAATAGCTTTATTTTTATTAATTCTATTCTCATTATTAACATTTTGATTAGACATATTATGCCCCTTATAAATTTAAAATTAAGGTGCACTGAACATAGGTATTATTTTTAAGATAGAGAATTAAGGGAGATTACAGAGAGAAACTTGCTAGGGAGTACACTGGAAAACTTTCTTTATATTTTATCTTGAAACAACTCTTTGTCAGAGCAACTACCTTGCCACACATATGACAAGGTAGTTAAAATTCAACTGTAAGACTAAATAGTCGTTACATTTTCAGCTTGAAGACCTTTTGGCCCTTTGCCTACAGTAAAAGAAACCTTATCACCTTCAACAAGCTTCTTAAAACCATCGCCTAAAATGCTTCGGAAATGAACAAATAAATCATCGCCATTTTCTTGAGAAATAAAACCGAAACCTTTAGTTTCGTTAAACCACTTTACTGTACCAATTGCTTGATTAGACATATTATGCCCCTTATAAAATTAAAATCAAAATTAAGGTGCACTGAACATAAGTATTATTTTTAGGATATAGAATTAAGGAGATTACAGAGAGAAACTTGCTAGGGATGACGCTGAAAAACTTTCTTTATATTTTATCTTGAAACAACTCTGTGTCAGAGCAAGGGCCACTATACAGACTTACTTAATTAAAGATACCTTTATTTTCAATTTTTATCCTTACGAGTTTAAAACTGTTGTAACAAAGTGCTAAATTATTCATGATAACAAGCGCTTACTACAAGTGATGTGCCAGTAACCATTCAGATGAAAGACTCATTCAAAATGGTTTTGTTGCTTTAAGCAAGCTTTTGTCCAGAACTTTCACAGTTGGCACTTCGTAACTCAGAAGTGCCCCAAAGTCGTTTAAAGTGACCACTCTATACGACTGAGGCAGTATGTGTTTGCCCTACTAAAAGTTATCCATTGCCCTAATCCTGTTAGCTGAATCCCCGTGATGTATCACGGGGGATATTCGACCAAGCATTCGTCTATAGCTAAACTTGTTCTAAGATCTTGTTCAGCAACAGTAACTCGCTATTAGCTCGCTCAAGGCGGTCTCTGCAATTTTGAACAAGCTTCTGATCAGCATTATCTACAAACCCTTGATTTGCTAATTGACGGATAGTTTGTTCCCTGATTCTTTCATGTTCTGCTTTTTCACTATTCAACTTCTCGACAGTTTGCTCTTGATTTAACTGAGCCTCTAATACCCATAACTTCTCATAGATAGTCTGAACTTCTAAGCTAGTCGTTGCATGAGAAAAGTTATAGTTATACTCATCAAATGCGTGATGTTCTTGATTCTGACCACCCCAGTTTATTAGATCGTTTTTCAGGTAGTTAAAGGTGCTGACATTACCGTTCAATGATTTCGCAAACTCGCGATAAGTTTCCTCTAAGCTGACTTCCAACCAATTGTCTTTTTTGAGTTGTCTGCTAGAAAATGTTGTCGTTATTTCGATTTGATTTCTAACACAATACTCATTGACCATAGTCTCAAACCAAATTCGTGAGTAGACCAGTGCTTGACGAATGTCGTATACCTCAAGTGCTTCTTTAACCTTTTGAGAGTAATTCACACCGAAGTTTTGTATAACTATCCCCTTTGGTGTCGATTTCAATATTTGACTTGAAAATGTGTCCGCATCAGTTGCTCTTTTATGTCTGTTCGAAATCTTCTCCCAGAACATTCTATCATGCGTTGTAATTATTCTTTGAACTGTTTTTAGGTAAACATCATCACTAAACATATCTATAATATTTGACCTATGTTCAGTATCAATTGCATTGACTACATCATCGAAAACAATCACTGGATGACTGTTTTTCTTTGCTACAGATAAGAGTAAGGCAAGTCCTAACCCTCTGAGGTGTCCTTCACTTAACACACAAAACGCGTCATCTTCACTACCATCTTGCATCTTAAGAATAATTCTATATGTTCCGCCTTTTTGCTGAAATTTGACTTCCGACACTAGTTCATTCGGGTTGTCATGTTTATTGATTTGGTTGTAATAGCTCAGTGTTGATAGTTCTATTCCATTTATATTTGTAGACTCTATTCCTTGCTTGTACTCATTAAGTTTTGAAAATAATTTCTTGTAACTATCTTCAAGCTGCTTTGCAAAGTCGTTAAACTTCTCGTCAAGCAGTATTTGACTCGCATGAATTTTACTTTGTTCAAAAAGACGAATTATTTCTTTTTGTGTTTCCAGTAATAGCTCAGATTTCACCTCAATATTTGTCTCAAAAACTGTAGCAGAATCGAGTTTTTTCTCGATGTCGTGAATTTTAGCGTTAAGAGACTCGAGGCGTTTAGCTTGATTTGCTACTCTCTTGTTTCTTGCTCTAATATCATCATTCAGTTTTTCAATTTCAGTTGTGAACCCGTATAGTGCCGATAACTGTTTTAAATACTCGGCTGGATTAGATGTGTCTGATGATAAAACATTGTTGATAGCTGAAACCAAGCCTTTCGTTAGGGTATCTCGGTGTAGCTCTAGGCACGCTTGTATATAAGCAACGGAAACAGCTATTCGTTCTTTTAATTGATGCTCTATCTTTTCGCAGGTTATGGATAATTGTTCTAAGAACGCTAGCTTTGGTAGCTCGTCTTCAACTACTTTTTGTGGATGTTTTCGAACCTCTTTAATAGGGGTTTCACAAGTTGGGCAGATTTCAATTTCGGACATATCACCGAAGTTTTTCATAGCCTTATACAAATCTTTGTAGTTAACTTTACTAGCGTTGTTTGCTAAGACTTTTCTTCTACTTGCTAACAAATCAATTAACCAAGTGATTGACTCGATATATTTAGCTAAGGAGTTTAGCTGAACTTCTTCACTAGTAACTTCAAATTTCTGAGTACTTAGCATTAGGTATTTTTTCAACCTATCGAAGTAATTCTTCCTTGTTACTATATGAGCATGTTCATATCTTTCTAATCCAAATAGTTCAGCTAAGAGCTGCTGCTCTTTTTGGATGTCGTCGTTCTTTGTTTTTCTCAAGCGCCTTTTTTCAGCGAGTTGTTGGGTCACATCTTCATAACTGTCTTGACCAGACGTTCTAAAAAACTCAATCGCTTTGAATGAAGCTGGCTTAACCATTCCATTTACAATGTCGTCAATTTCTTCAAGCTCAAACAATGTAGCCAGAACATCCGCTTGTCTGACGTTCGTATCCTTCGAACCCAATAGCGAGAATTCTTGTAGTCTGTTTCTATCAATAAAGCAGCTATTCCAAAAGGGGGATTGGGAGACGGTTCCATTAACCAATTTGCAGTTAATGCTTGGTGCCCCACCATTCTTTATGTAGCTTTTTAACGGTGTATTTCTTCTACTCGCTTCTTTTACGTTATTAGTAAGGCTATATTCTATAGCTTCACATAATGATGTTTTGCCTCCACCGTTTGGTGCAAAAAAGACATTAACACCCTTGCTAAATGGGATTAACGTCCCTTCATCATTGTCGTTAAGTGAAGAAAACCCTCTAAAGTTTTTGACTTGTATTGATTTCAAAGGTGTCAGGACTAAATTGGAGCCATCACGTGCTAAAGCCATACTTTGGTTTACAATTCGCCTGTACCTTTCTACATTCTTTTTCACTCTTCTCTTTATCTTATCTATGTCACCAAGCTCCGAAAAAATCACTTTTGTCAGTTTCTTGTCTTTTTGATTTTTAATGAGGGACAATAGATATAGATAAGAGACATCATCATCTAGAATCTGACTTTTTAGAAAATTATTTAAATGATAACTCATGAAAGGTACACCAGTGCAACTGGTTGTAAAGGAATGCTACCATTGATAGTAACTGCATGTTACCCAATGTTTTATTCTTAAACCGTTAGATTGATCTATGTAGTTGTCAGAGTGTTTTGAAAAAAAGCGAACTTAATGAGATCGGCTTCTTTCCCCTTGATATGACCAAATCGGAGTAGTTAACGGCTTTCCATATCTGTAGTTATCCATGAATGTCTAATTTAGGAAAGCCACTGACAAGCTTTTGTCCAGAAGTGAGTTAAAAACAAAAAGGCGAACCAAACGGTTCGCCTTTGTCTATTTAGATTCTACAAAAATTAGTCTTCGTAGTTATCGATGCTTGGGCACGAGCAGATTAGGTTACGGTCGCCGTAAACGTTATCTACGCGGTTTACTGTTGGCCAGTATTTCCAAGATTTGGTTGCTTTAGAAGGGAAGCAGCCAACTTCGCGTGAGTATGGGCGATCCCATTCTTCAGCAGAAAGGTCAACTTGCGTGTGTGGCGCATTAACTAGCGGGTTGTTCTCTAGTGGCCATTCGCCGTTTTTCACTTTCGTCATTTCTTCACGAATAGAAATCATCGCATCACAGAAGCGGTTTAGCTCTGCTAGGTCTTCAGATTCCGTTGGCTCAACCATTAGCGTGCCAGCAACTGGGAACGACATGGTTGGCGCGTGGAAACCGTAGTCCATCAGACGCTTCGCGATATCTTCTTCGCTAATGCCTGTTTCTTCTTTCAGCGGACGGATGTCGATAATACATTCGTGCGCTACGCGGCCATTTTTACCACGGTAAAGAACAGGGTAGTGAGGGCGTAGACGTTCCATCACATAGTTAGCGTTTAGAATCGCGACCTTGGTTGCGTTGGATAAGCCTGCTTCACCCATCATTGCGATGTAAGCCCAAGAGATAGGTAGGATAGATGCACTACCAAAATCTGCAGCTGATACTGCGAAGTCTTCGCCTTCTACACCGTTCTCGATGTGACCTGGTAGGAAAGGTGCTAGGTGCGATTTAACACCGATAGGCCCCATACCTGGACCGCCACCACCGTGAGGGATACAGAAGGTTTTGTGTAGGTTTAGGTGAGAAACGTCTGAGCCGATAAAGCCAGGGGACGTTAGACCAACCTGTGCGTTCATGTTCGCGCCGTCTAGGTATACTTGACCGCCTGCGGCATGAACCATTTCACACACTTCTTTCACTTTCTCTTCGTAAACGCCGTGCGTAGAAGGGTAAGTGATCATGATGCTGGATAGGTTGTCTTTGTGCTTCTCGATTTTCGCTGCTAGATCGTCGATGTCGATATTGCCTTCGTCATCACACTTAACAACCACAACTTTCATTGACACCATAGATGCGGTTGCAGGGTTAGTACCGTGCGCAGAACTTGGGATCAAACATACGTTGCGGTGACCTTCGCCACGGCTTTCGTGGTAGCGTTGAATCGCGATAAGACCTGCATACTCACCCGATGCGCCGGAGTTTGGCTGTAGTGAGAATGCGTCGTAGCCTGTGATTTCACAAAGCTTCTCTTTTAGATCTTTCGCTAGCGCTGCATAGCCCGCTGCTTGTTCTGCTGGTGCAAATGGGTGGATAGAACCAAACTCAGGCCAAGTGATTGGGATCATCTCTGCTGCTGCGTTTAGCTTCATCGTACAGCTGCCTAGTGGGATCATGCCGTGCGTTAGCGAGAAGTCTTTGTTTTCAAGCTGTTTTAGGTAACGCATCATTTGTGTTTCACTGTGGTAAGTATTGAACACTGGGTGCGTTAGGTATTCTGAAGTGCGACGTAGCGTTTCTGGAATTGCGGCAAACTCGTTACCAGCAATTTCCGTTGATAGTGCGGCAACGTCTTCTTTTACGCCAAAGACGGCGAACAGTGCTTCGACATCTGCAACGGTTGTTGTTTCATCTAAGCTAATGCCTAGTTTGCCAGGTAGGACGCGTAGGTTGATGTCTGCTGCGAGTGCTTTTGTGTACAGATCTTGCGTTTTCTCACCAGTGTTGATGGTGATGGTGTCGAAGAAGCTGTTATGAGCAAGCTCAAAGCCGGCTTTGGTTAGGCCAGCAGCAAGGATGGCAGTCATGTGGTGCGTACGGCGAGCAATGGTACGCAGACCTTCTGCGCCGTGGTAAACCGCGTAGAAAGACGCCATGTTTGCTAGTAACGCTTGAGCGGTACAGATGTTTGATGTCGCCTTTTCGCGGCGGATGTGCTGCTCGCGAGTTTGCATTGCCATACGAAGTGCTTGGTTGCCTTTTGCATCGATAGAAACACCGATAACACGGCCTGGCATTGTACGTTTATGTTTGTCACGAGTTGCCATAAATGCCGCGTGTGGACCGCCGTAACCCATTGGTACGCCGAAACGCTGAGCTGAACCGATTGCGACGTCTGCGCCCATTTCTCCAGCAGGTTTCAATAGGGTAGAAGCAAGTAGGTCAGTCGCAACAGTAACAAGCGTTTTGTTTGCTTGTGCTTTCGCGATGATGTCCGTTAGATCACGAACTTCACCCGTTGTGCTTGGGTATTGAACCAGCGCGCCGAATACGTCTTGCTCTGGTAGAGATTCTAAAGAGCCAACTAGCACTTCAAAACCGATGAATTTAGCACGCGTTTTTACCACTTCGATGGTTTGTGGATGCACGTCGTCAGCCACAAAGAATACGTTGCTCTTACTCTTACCAGCGCGCTTACAAAGTGTCATTGCTTCTGCCGCTGCCGTTGCTTCATCAAGCAAAGACGCGTTTGCGATTTCCATACCGGTTAGGTCGATAACCATTTGTTGGAAGTTCAGTAGAGATTCCAGACGGCCTTGAGAAATTTCTGGTTGGTATGGTGTGTACGCGGTGTACCAGCCTGGATTTTCTAGCACGTTACGCAGAATGACATTTGGCGTGAACGTGTTGTAGTAACCCTGACCGATGAATGTACGTTTGACTTGGTTTTGTTTTGCGAATTGTTTCATCGTAGCCAGCATGTCCGCTTCGCTTTTTGCTTCTGCCAACGTCATTGGCTGCTCAAGGCGGATGTTTGCTGGTACGGTTTCGCTGATCAGTGCGTCTAGGCTAACTGCGTTGATCGCTTCCAACATTTTTTGTTGGTCAGAAAGTTTTGGTCCGTTGTGGCGTCCAACGAACTCGTTTTGTGTGCTGAGGCTTTGAAGTAATTCAGTCATTGTCCTTTACCTACTCCTTGGCTCGGGTATCGGAAATGGTCTTAATTGACTCATTTAATTATACGTCCGAACCTAGAAAAAAAGCTGCTCTCTAAACAGGCTAGGGAACAGCTTTCGTCACATCCTAATTACTCTTCTTCGATAGAGCTTAGGTATTCTTCCGCATCTTTTAAGTCATCCAACTCAGATGGGTCAGAAAGTTTCACTTTCACGATCCAGCCACCTTCGTATGGTTCTTCGTTGATTAGCTCTGGGCTGTCTTCTAGCTCTTCGTTGATTTCAACTACTTCACCAGTTACTGGTGAGTAGATGTCTGAAGCCGCTTTTACAGACTCAACCAAAGAGAAGCTTTCGCCAGCTTCTACTTCGTCTTCCACGTCTGGTAGGTCAACGAATACTACGTCACCCAACATTTCTTGCGCATGCTCAGAAATACCGATTGTCACTGTGCCGTCACCGTTGTCACGTACCCACTCGTGGCTATCTGTAAACTTCAGTGTTTTGTCCATTGCTTAATCTCCAAATAACTTGTCAGGAATTATTCTGATTTAAAAAGTCGTTTACTGGTAAAGAGGGAAGCGACTGCAAAGCTCTTTTACTTCTTTGCGAACGCGTTTCTCAACGATTGCGTCACCTTCTGGGTTGTTCACCAAACCGTCCAGTACGTCACCAATCCAATTACCGATGAGTTTGAATTCTTCAGCGCCAAAGCCGCGGCTTGTACCCGCAGGCGTTCCTAAACGGATGCCCGATGTAATCATAGGCTTCTCTGTATCGAATGGGATGCCATTTTTGTTACATGTGATCCCAGCACGCTCCAGAGCTTCTTCTGCTTTGTTACCTTTCAAGCCTTTAGGGCGAAGGTCAACCAGCATTAAGTGCGTGTCTGTACCACCGGTTACGATGTCGCAACCGCGAGTTTGCAATACTTCCGCTAGGACTTTTGCGTTATTGATCACCGAATCAATATAAGTTTTAAATTCAGGGCCAAGTGCTTCACCAAATGCGACCGCTTTAGCGGCGATAACGTGCATTAATGGGCCGCCTTGTAGGCCTGGGAATACCGCCGAATTGATCTTCTTAATGATGTCTTCGTGGTTAGTCAGAATCATGCCCCCGCGTGGACCACGCAGTGTTTTGTGCGTTGTCGTGGTCACAACGTGTGCGTGTGGCAATGGGCTAGGGTGTGCGCCTGTTGCGATAAGGCCTGCGATGTGCGCCATATCGACCATTAGGGTTGCGTTCACTTCGTCGGCGATTTCACGGAACTTTGCGAAATCGATAGTACGTGGAATCGCGCTACCGCCTGCGATGATCATCTTTGGTTTGTGTTCTAGTGCCAGAGCGCGCACATCATCGTAGTTGATTTCTAGTGTTTCACGATCAACGCCGTATTGAACTGCATTAAACCACTTGCCAGATAGAGCAGGGCGTGCACCGTGTGTTAGGTGGCCACCTGCGTCCAAAGACATGCCAAGAATGGTGTCGCCAGGTTGAAGTAGTGCCAGTTTCACTGCGCCGTTTGCTTGAGCGCCTGAGTGAGGTTGAACGTTTGCGTATTCGCAATTAAAAAGTTTTTTCGCACGTTCGATAGCAATGGCTTCCACTGTATCTACGTGCTCACAACCACCATAGTAACGGCGACCTGGATAACCTTCAGCGTATTTGTTTGTTAGGCATGTGCCTTGAGCTTGCATTACCGCTTTAGACACGATGTTCTCAGAAGCGATAAGTTCGATTTGTTCGTTTTGGCGAGTGAATTCCGCCTGAATTCCGGCAAAGACAGCGTCATCTGTCGCAGAGAGGTTGGTAGAGAAAAAGTTTTCCAAGCTGTGGTTAGGGTAACTCTTATTCATGGTAGTTGACCTTCCAAATCTGAAAATGAACCCGCAGAAGATTGATTGACTTGCGATGTGGTTCATTTGTCCTCAAAACAGCTGAACTGCGTAGCAGAACAGAGTGAACATCCAGCCCTAAAAAGTGGGCGAAAACTCCGTCGGATTGCGCTTTTTCTTCTTCAATCTCTTACGGAAATTTGCATCTCTACATCTAACAAGTTGGTAACATAGCGCTTGAGGCGAGAACAATCAACCAAAAATTTCCTATAAGAAACAAGATTTCTGGTTTTGTTAACAAGAGCACGCTTTAATTAACGTGGTGCACTTTTATCCACTATAGGGTTCATGCACAATGCTAGTAGGAGAGAAATAAGGATATTTATAGAGGGATTTATGGCAGAAAGTATTTACGATGAATACCCGTCGATGACGTTGGCGAAAGAACAAAATGATCAAAATATCGAGCCGTTAAAGCTTGGTCAGCGCATTAAGGATATCCGTTCTAAGTTGGGCATTACGTTAGAAGAGGCGAGTCAGCGTACTGGACTTGCGCGTTCTACGCTAAGTAAGATTGAAAACGAACAGATTTCTCCTACGTTCCAAGCCATGCAAAAATTGGCGATTGGATTGCAGATTGACATGCCACAACTATTTGAACCTCCAAGAAAAAAAGTGGCAACAGGGCGTAGAGATATCACTAAGAAAAGTGAAGGAAAACCACACCCAACTCAGACCTATGAACATGAACTGCTCGCGACACAACTTTCCAATAAGAAAATGATGCCGTTTAAGAGCCAGATCCGTGCTCGCAGTTTCGACGAATACAAAGATTGGGTTCGTCATGATGGCGAGGAGTTTTTGCTCATCTTATCAGGGGAGGTTATGTTCTATTCTGAGTTTTACGAGCCGGTGGTTTTGAGCGAAGGTGACAGTGTCTATTACGACGCGAACATGGGACACATGTTGACCAGCGTAAGTGAGGAAGATGCTCAAATTTTGTGGGTTACCGCCAAGTAGTGATAAATAGTTGTAAATTTCCTATAGTGAAAGCAAACGATTGCTAACAAGTGTAAATACGTTATGATGGCGCTCTGTTGATGATATATCGGTCAATGAAGCGCTTTTTTTATACGTTTTGTTGTGATTAAAATGTTAAGAGTCACACTTTTGAAAGCCGATCGCTGTCTTGTTCGTGCAAAATAGAATGAGCCATGTTTATTATTGGAAACACATCGAATGCCGATAGCATTCTCGGGTCTATCTAAATGGAGACGAAAATGACTCAAGAACTTCTGAAAACACCACTGCACGCACTTCATGTTGAAGTTGGCGCAAAAATGGTCCCGTTCGCGGGTTACGATATGCCGGTTCAATACCCTCTAGGCGTAAAGAAGGAACACTTACACACTCGTGATGCAGCAGGTTTGTTTGATGTATCTCATATGGGTCAGCTTCGCTTAATTGGTGAAGGCGCGGCAACATTTCTAGAAACATTAGTTCCTGTTGATATTGTGGATCTTGAGTCTGGCAAACAGCGTTATGCGTTCTTCACTAATGAAGAAGGCGGCATTATGGATGACCTAATGGTTGCAAACTTGGGCGATCATCTTTTTGTGGTTGTGAACGCAGCGTGTAAAGAACAAGATATCGCTCACCTAAAAGCGCATCTGCCATCGGGTGTTGAACTAGAAGTCATTGAAGATCGCGCTCTTCTGGCGATTCAAGGCCCTCAAGCGGCGACAGTGTTAGCCCGTTTTGCTCCAGAAGTGGCAGACATGCTGTTCATGGATATTCGTAAAGTGGAAATTCTGGGCGCTGAGTGCATTGTTTCTCGCAGTGGCTACACTGGCGAAGATGGTTACGAAATCTCTGTGCCTGCTGACAAAGCAGAAGAGCTAGCACGCAAACTGACTGCGGAAGAAGAAGTAGAATGGATTGGCCTTGGTGCGCGTGATTCACTTCGTTTAGAGTGTGGTTTGTGTCTATACGGACATGACCTAGACACTACTACAACACCAGTTGAAGCGAGCTTGCTTTGGGGTATCCAAAAAGTGCGCCGTGTTGGCGGTGAACGTGAAGGTGGTTTCCCTGGTGCTGACATCATTCTAAAGCAGATTGAAACCAAAGATGTTGCACGTAAGCGTGTTGGCCTTGTTGGTCAAACAAAAGCGCCAGTTCGTGAAGGTGTTGAGCTGTTTGATGCTGATGGTGCGAAAATTGGTATCGTCACCAGCGGTACAGCCGGTCCAAACGCAGGTAAGCCAGTATCAATGGGTTATGTGCGCGCCGATCTTGCTGCGATTGGTACGGAGCTGTTCGCAGAAGTGCGTGGCAAAATGTTACCAATGACGGTTGAAAAAATGCCGTTTGTGCCGCAACGCTACTACCGCGGTTAAAACTGAATGAAACAAAAATGCCGAGCTGAATAGCTCGGCATTTTTATGTCTTCTTTTCGCTTATTGGCTTTTTAGTTTACCGCTTCATCGATGGTACAACACATGTCGATAACGATGTCTTCAAGCTTGCTAGGGTGGATCATATCTTCTTTCGCGATTCTGAATTGCGTCGCCATGATCGTATTAAACAATTCCCAGTGTTTGATCAGCAGTTGTTCACGATTGTCTGCGATATCTGGCCATGTTTCTTGCATCATTGGAGCAAGGCTGACTGCGCCGTGTGCAAAGATCAACATCTGCCATTTTGATTCCCACTGATCGAATTGTGCTTCTGGGAACTCACTGTTGTACTGCGCGAAAATGCTCGTGAAAATCTCGGCAAACTCGTCTTTTGACTTTAAGAAGTAGTCAAACAGCGCGTTATCATCTTGTCTGATTGAGTCCGCAATCATTTGCACTGGATGAGGGTTCACGAGTGCAAACGCCAACATGCGAACCATAAACAGGTAAATCTTGCGATTTGATGGGGTGTTCTCAGGCATTTCGTTGATTAGGCCTGCCATATAATTTTGCAGGAACTCATCCATCGCGTCACTCACTGCTTGCCAGATTTTCTCTTTGCTGCCGAAGTGATGACGAATCAAACTATGTGATACACCCGCCTTTTCGCTGATGTTTCTTAGCGAGACTCGCTCGTAACCCAGCTCACAAAACATATCTGCAGCGACCTTAAGGATCAGACACTTAGTTTGTTCTGCGGCTTCAGCGCTACGTCGGCCTTGCTTTCTTACATTCATAGTTCGATTTTTCCCGAATATTAATCAACGTGTCTACTTTTACCAGAAACCGAACGCTTTGACTAATTAATTTGCTATCCATGTGGAAAATATGTTGATCAATATTCAATTCTGCCTATACTGCACGACTGTGTAGTAAATTTTAAGTCTATGGAGAAGCCAGTGCGAAAACAAACTATAAAGCACACTTTGATTGGCGCTGTGGTGACGTTAAGTCTCTCTATGTTGCTGACAGGGTGTAATAAAGCCATATCAGAACCGGCAGAGCCTTTAATCAAACCCGTTAAATTACTTGCTGTTAAAGATCTTACGGTTGACGACTCTGACGCTTTTCTTGCGCGTATTGATGCAACGTATCGAGCGCAGTTGTCTTTTCAAGTTGGTGGGGAAGTTGAAAAGCTACTGGTAAGAATGGGACAAGGGGTAGAAAAGGGTGAAGTGCTCGCCACACTAGACCCGAAAGATCTGCAATTGGCTTTAGACGCGGCGCAAGCCCAATATGCACTGGCGAAAACTCAGTGGGAACGAGCAAGAAGTCTGTACAGCAAAAAACTCATCAGCACCGATAGCTACGATCAAAAAGAAACGCAATACAAAGCAGCGTTGGCAAGTTTTGAACAAGCGAAAACCGATTTGAGTTACACCAAAATTCAAGCGCCATTTGACGGTGTGGTGTCGTACACCTACGTGAAGCCGTATCAAGTGGTAGGTGAAAAGCAAGAAATCCTCAATTTGATTGATAACACCACGCTGGATGTTTCTTTCACTTTGCCCGTTAGTTACGCGGAGTCTGTCTCTCTGTCTGCACTAAAAAACGCAGAGATGTGGGTAACGATGGACAGCGAACCAAGCAAACGTATTCCGGGTAAGTTCAAAGAAATCTCAACGCAGCCAAACATCGATACCAACAGCTATGAAGCGATTGTGACGATCACTCGGCCAACCGATCGCAACTTGCTCACTGGGATGACAGGACAAGTACACATTGCTAAGCAAAACAAGTCTAACGCCATGACGTTACCGACATCGGCTTGGGTAAACAAGCAAGAGAGCCAAGGTGAAGTTTGGGTGATGGATAGCTCAACGCAACAAGTGAGCAAGGTGACATTGTCACTAAATGAAAGTGGCGCGATTGAGTCAGGTTTGGACAACAACGACTACGTGGTTATTGCTGGCGTAGAACGATTAGTCGAAGGGCAAGTGGTGAAAGCTTGGATTCGTGAGGAAGGCATTTAATGAAGCATTCTCTATTCGCAGTATCGGCCATCGCCTTGGCCGTTCTTACTGGTTGTCAAAGTGATAGCCAAAACGTAGACGAACAACCGTTGTATGTTTCGACCATTTCAGTTGACGCGCCAGTGAAAAGCCAATATCGCGCGTTTAAAGGGCTAGTCGTTCCTGCTGAACAAACACCCATGGCATTTCGTCGCGCCGGTGAAATTCAACACGTACTAGTGAAAGCTGGTGACGTAGTGAAAGAAGGACAAATGATCGCCAAGCTGGATGACAGTAAAGAAAAGCAAGCGGTAAATGATGCTGAAGCGCAATACACGCTTGCGATTCGCCAGCTTAAACGTGGTGAAGAACTGCACGGTCGCCAAATGATATCCAAAGCAGAACTGGATGAGCTGACCGCAAACAAGGAACTGGCAGAGGCAAACTTCTATAACGCCACCAACCAGTTGAACTATACGCGTTTATTTGCCCCGTTTGCAGGCAAAGTCTCAGACGTTTTCAAAGAGCGTTTTGAGCGCGTGGCGATTGGCGAACCTGTACTGAACTTGTATCAAAACGATGTGGTTTATGTGCGTATCGAATTGTCTGACAACGTGTTAGCGATGGTGAACCCAACCGCACAAAACATGAGTTATAAGCCGCGTGCGACGTTCTCTGGTATTCCAACAACGTATGCGCTGGACTATTTAGAGCACACTAGCGAGCCAAACTCAGAAACACAGACTTATGAGATGTACTTGACCATGCCTCAACCAGAGCAAGAGATTCTTCCGGGCACCAGTGTGAGCGTGATGGTCGATATGATAAAAGCCGGTATCACTTCTATCGATGGTTACAACATCCCAATGACGGCACTTCAAGCAGGCAACGATGATAATGAGTTTTTTGTTTGGAAAATGAACAATGACGCTGTCACTAAAGTGCCTGTGGCGATTTCACAAGTTAACGGTGAAGGGGCGATTGTCTCATCGGGAATCACTCAAGGTGATGTGTTGGTTAATTCAAACCTGCGTAAATTACGCGAAGGTAAGCATGTGGATGTTGTGGAGAAGGAACAATAATGAACATTGCTGAGTATTCCATTAAGAACAAAGTCATCAGTTGGTTGTTCATTGTTATTCTTGCTATCGGTGGGGTGACTTCATTCCTAGAGCTTGGTCGATTAGAAGACCCTGCGTTTACGATTAAGGACGCGATGATTGTCGCGACTTATCCTGGGGCGACCTCCAAAGAAGTGGAAGAAGAATTAACATATCCGCTTGAGAAAGAGATTCGTAAACTGCCGTACATTGATCGAATCACGTCGACCTCTTCGAATGGTATGTCGCAGATCATGGTCAGTATGAAGATGGATTACGGCCCAGACGAACTGCCACAGATTTGGGACGAAATGCGCCGTAAAATCAACGATCTGCAACCAACTTTACCGCAAGGTGTGCAATCTCTGCAGATTATTGATGACTTCGGTGACGTGTACGGTGTCATGTTGATGCTGACGGGCGACGATTACGACTATGTCGAGCTCAAACGCTATGCCGACCACCTACGACGTGAAATCGAACTAGTTGATGGCGTGGGCAAAGTAGACATTGCAGGTGACCAGCAAGAGATGTTGTTCGTTGAAATCTCGCTTGACCGCCTTGCGTCTCTGAATCTCGATATGAACGTTGTTTCTGGCTTGCTTAACCAACAAAACAACGTAGTTTCGGCTGGCGAAGTTATGGTGAATGGTGAAAGCCTCGTTATTCGTCCTAGCGGTACGCTGAATACCGTTCAAGCGTTAGAAAACCTGATCATCCACGGTCGTGATACGGGTAATTTGATTCGCTTAAAAGACGTTGCGACGATCACCCGAAGTATTCAAGAAAAGCCGGGCAACATGATTTTGTTTAACGGCAAGAAAGCAATCAACATCGGTATTTCGTTTGCGTCTGGCGTTAACGTAGTGGAAGTAGGCGAGCGCCTTAACGCTGAGTTAAGCAGTTTAGAGTCCATCAAACCTGCGGGTTTGGACATGAGCTATTTCTACAACCAAGCGCAAGAAGTCGATGATTCTGTCAAAGCGTTTGTGATCAGCTTAGCTGAGGCGGTAGCCATCGTAATTATTGTGCTGTTGTTCACTATGGGCTTACGTAGTGGCGTGATCATTGGTGTGGTTCTTCTGTTGACGGTGTTTGGTACGTTCATATTGATGAATTACAACAACATAGAACTTCATCGAATTTCGCTCGGTGCGTTGATCATCGCATTGGGTATGTTGGTGGACAACGCGATTGTTGTGGTTGAAGGTATTCTGGTTGGCCTGAAGAAAGGGCGCACAAAGGTTCAAGCTGCCGTCGATATCGTGAAACAAACACAGTGGCCTTTGCTTGGCGCGACAGTAATCGCAATTACCGCGTTTGCACCAATCGGCTTATCTCAGGACGCAACTGGCGAATTCATGGGCTCACTCTTCTGGGTGTTGTGTTTTTCATTGTTCTTGAGCTGGGTTACGGCAATTACACTCACGCCTTTCTTAGCAGACCTGCTTCTAAAAGAAGAAGAGAAAGACACGAACGGTGAAGACGAAGACCCTTACAAAGGCTGGTTGTTCGTTGTATTTGGCGCATTGCTTAAATTCTCGTTACGTTTTCGTTGGATGACGGTCGCTGCGATGGTGGCGTTGTTAGTGGGTGCCGTTATTGCGTTTGGCAATGTGAAGCAGCAATTCTTCCCACCTTCGAATACGCCGATGTTCTACGTTGATATGTGGATGCCAGAAGGTACGGATATCCGTCAGACCATTAAGCAAGCGGAAAAAGTAGAAAGCTATATTCGCCAGCAAGATGACATCGATTTTGTCTCGGTTTCGATTGGCCAAGGTCTACAACGTTTTGCATTGACGTACCAACCGGAGAAAAGCTACGAGGCTTACGCTCAGTTCCAAGTGCGAACAACTGACCGTGACAATATGTTCAAGCTGCTTCACAAGCTGGATGACAATTTAGCGAAGGTGTTCGATGAGCCTACGTTCCAGTTCAAACTGATGGAATTTGGCCCGTCTCCAGCGTCTAAAATTGAAGCGCGTATTACTGGCCCAGATCCGAAAGTGTTGCGAGAGCTAGCGGTTCAGGTGGAAGACATTCTTCACACGGATCCAGGTGCGAGAAACATTCGCCACGATTGGCGTGAAAGAACGAAAGAACTTGTGCCCGTCTTCAACGAATCCAAAGCGCGTCGCCTTGGTATTTCGAAAGAAGATCTATCAAGTACGCTGCAAATGGCGTTTGGCGGCAGCACGTTTGGTGTTCTGCGTGACGGAACTCATACGTTACCTATTATGATGCGTCTACCTGAAGCGGAGCGTGTGGACTTTGAATCGCTACAAAACGTGAAGATTTGGAGCCCGTCATTACAAACGTACATTCCTGTCGATCAAATCATTGATGGTGTCGAACTAGATTGGAGTGAGCCTCTGATCCAACGCCGAGACAGAAAACGTACCTTAACGGTGTTGGCTGACCACGATGTATTGAGTGATGATACGGCGGCAAGTTTGTTTGCTCGTGTACAACCAAAAGTGAGGGCTTTACACATCCCTGAAGGGTACGAAATTACTTGGGGTGGGGAATACGAATCATCGAAAGATGCGCAAGAAGGGCTATTTGGTTCTCTGCCGATGGGCTACTTGCTGATGTTCATCATCACCATTTTGCTGTTTAACTCAATCAAAAAACCGTTGGTGATTTGGTTTACGGTTCCGCTTTCCATTATTGGTGTGGCGTTTGGTCTACTGACAACTAACATGCCATTCAGCTTCACTGCATTCCTTGGATTGCTTAGCTTGAGCGGGATGATTTTGAAAAACGGCATTGTGTTACTTGATCAAATTAATTTGGAATTAGAGTCTGGCAAAGATCCGTATCTTGCGATTGTAGATAGCGCGATCAGCCGTGTGCGTCCAGTAAGCATGGCGGCACTGACAACGATTCTAGGGATGATTCCACTCGTGTTTGACGCCTTCTTTGGCTCAATGGCGATTACGATTATGGCAGGTCTTGGTTTTGCAACGGTACTAACATTGATTGTTGTACCAGTAATGTTTGCGATTCTATTTAGGATTAAACCGACCACTGCATAAGGACTCCTGACTTATCTAAGTCAGCTTCCTGCCTAGCCCTGAGGGATTTCCTCAGGGCTTTTTTCGTTTTAGAACTTGTAAGAGACGCCAGCGTAAAGTGAGCCAAGCATGATGGTTAAGTCATCGTAAGTTTCGTCAATTACAAATGTGTCTACTTCATAAGCGATGCGGAAATTCAGATTCTCGATCGCTTTAGGTGAGTATTCGCCACCAACACCTGCACGGAATGACGTTTCTGCTTTTGACGAAGAGCCAAAATCAAGTTCGGTACGACCAAGGCCGACCGTCGCAAACGGACGCCAGCCACTGTCAAAGGTGTAACCTAGGTTCGCCATTAGAGCGATGTTTTCAGGTTTTACCATTGTGCGTGGTGCATCTTCAAACTTGTCAAAAATATCACCGTAGCGTGTGTATTGCGCTTCGATTGCGACGATACGGTTGAACTGGTAACCGCCAAACAGTTTGTATGTGGAGTCGTTAGAATCCAGATTAACCGCATACGGCCAAACACTGTCGTCATAGACAGTTGTAACCCCGATACCACCACCAAGGTAAAAGCCTGATACGTCTTTTTTCTCGACATCAGTTTGATTTGCTTGCGCGAATGCTGAAACAGCAGCTAACAAAAGGACAGCTTTTTTCATGTGTAATTAACTTTATTATTTTGATTAAAACGAAGTGAAATATAAGAGGCTTTATCTGCATTTGGGATTTTTCATCGGCTACTTGAAAAAACACAAGTCACCGAAGCGTTAGTTAAGCAAATAAGTCGCACCTCTCATGCGTGCAGCATAACGAGTCAAAAAATAAAGGTTAAGTATCGAAATGTATGGTTTTGTCAGAAGAGGGGGAAATAAAAAACACCTCCCTTAACCGGAATTTAAGGGAGGTGCTGAATGCCAAATCGAGGGTGGCATTGTTAATTGCTTAAGTGTTAATCGCTTAAGTTTTGCTTATGCAGCAACTTCTTGTTTTGCATCCGCTTTGTTTTTTAGGAATGCATAGGTAAAGCCTGTTACCGCCGTACCTGCAGCAATTGCTACCAAGTACATCAAGACTGGAGAAATTGCGTTAGGGATAAGCAGTACAAATAGACCGCCGTGAGGTGCCATCAGTTTCGCGCCGAATAGCATAGATAGAGCACCTGTTAGAGCGCCACCAGCCATACAAGATGGGATTACACGCATTGGGTCTTTCGCTGCGAATGGGATTGCACCTTCAGAGATAAAGCACAGACCTAGCACGAATGATGCTTTGCCCGCTTCACGCTCGTTTGGTTCAAACTTGTTCTTCGCAAGGAAAGTGGCCAGACCCATACCTAGCGCCGGCACCATACCTGCCGCCATGATTGCAGCCATTGGTGCGTAAGTTTGAGAAGCCAATAGACCTACACCGAATGCGTAAGCTGCTTTGTTTACTGGGCCACCCAAGTCGAAGCACATCATTGCGCCAAGGATAATACCAAGTAGAACGGCGCTGTCTGAACCCATGTTGTTTAGGAAGTCAGTAAGGCCATTCATGATGCCAGAAACCGGACCACCAACGATGTAGATCATCACAAGGCCCGTAAATAGCGTCGCAACAAACGGGATGATCAGAATCGGTTTCAATGCTTCCATTGATTGAGGAAGTTTTACTTTATCTGCTAAGAGCTTCGCTGCGTAACCTGCGATGAAACCAGCCGCGATACCACCAAGGAAACCTGCGCCAGTAGAGCTTGCCAACATACCACCAACAAGACCCGGAGCCAGACCCGGACGGTCAGCAATTGAGAAGGCAATGTAACCAGCAAGCACAGGGATCATCAGCGCAAACGCAGAGCCGCCGCCGATGGTCATTAGTGCGGCTGCCAATGTACCTTCTTCTTTAAACGCTTCAATACCGAATACGAACGATAGGGCGATGATCAAACCACCTGCGACGACGACAGGAAGCATGTGCGAAACACCCGTCATCAAGTGTTTGTATGCGCCTTTCTTCTCGTCTGCTGCCGAAGCAGAACTTGCAGCGCCTGAATGTTGGTAAATCGTGGCTTGTTCGAACGCTTTGTCCATCTCTTCAGCGGTTTTCTTCAGAGCTGGGCCAGTCTTTGTACGGTACATTTTTTTGCCGTTGAAGCGATCAAGTGGCACTTCGATGTCCGCGGCAATGATAACCAAGTCCGCATCTGCGATTTCTTGGTCAGTTAGTTGGTTCTTCGCGCCAACAGAGCCACGAGTTTCCACCTTAATTTGGTGACCACGACGTTTGCCTTCTTCTTCTAAAGCTTCTGCTGCCATGAAGGTATGCGCAACGCCAGTAGGGCACGCCGTAATAGCGACGATTTTCTTGGTTGCAGAAGCACTTTCGACAGGCGCTTCAACTGTGGTTGCTTGTTCAAGTGTTGCTGCACTTTCGACTGCGGTCGTTAAGAATGCGGTAGCGTCTTTTGCCACCGCGCTGATTTCTGCTTGGTAGACTTTTTTACCTACGAAACGAGAAGTATCAACGGCGGTGTTCGCCGCGATTACGATCGCGTCAGCTTGTTCAATGTCAGCGTCTGTCAGCGGCGTTGGAACAATAACACTGGATTGGCATTCAATCTTGGCGTTCCAATCTAGTTTAGCGGCCGCTTGTTCTAATAGACCCGCCGCAAGGATGCTATTAGCAACACCACTAGGGCAGGCAGTAATAATGGCAATATTCATACTGATAACCTTCTGTTCCTTAGTTTTTGTCTAAGTTCGTATTAGGGTAAAGCTCGCTGACTTGTGTTTGCAGCTTAATGTTTTCCAGTTCTTCTTGACTGGTTAGCCCCACGCCAACTTGGCTAACTGCTAAAGCAGAAAGCGCTGTCGCGAAGCGCAATAAATCGTGTTTCGGCATCACTTGCATGTGACCCCAGCATAAGCCTGCCACCAGTGTGTCGCCCGCACCTACGGTGCTCACCACATTCATGCGTGGCGGTTGTGCGCGTAGCCACTCGCCTTGGTTTAGCCACATCACACCGTCAGCGCCCATCGACACAACAATGTTCTCGATGCCTTTGTTACTGAGGGTTTGTGCTGCCACTTGGCACTGTTCTGGCGTTTCTAGATGCTCATCGACAAAGTCACTCAGCTCTTCATCATTTGGTTTAATAAGCCACGGATGAGCATCAATACCTGCACGTAGAGCGGCTTTGCTGCTGTCGAACAATACTTTTTTGCCTTGTTGATGCAGTTTTTCAATCCATGCTGCGCATTGCTCAGCGGTTACACCACCCGGTAAGCTGCCAGCTAGAACGAAGTAGTCGTGAGTGTCTGCAAGGCGGAAAAGTGTCTCTTCAAAACGCGCAATTTCTTCTGCCGTTACTTGAACGCCAGGAAAGTTGATGTCACTCACTTGGCCATCGGCTTCAACCAGTTTTACGTTGATGCGTGTTGCACCTTCAACTTCAACAAACTCGTTTTTTACGCCAATGTCGGTGAAAAGTTGATGGAACAGCTCTGGGTTGTCTTTACCCAAAAAGCCGGTCACCGTAACGTCGGCGCCAAGGTCGCTCAGCACTTTTGCAACGTTAACGCCTTTGCCTGCCGCGTGAAGGCTACTTTGTTCAACAAGGCTGACTGAACCTACCTTTAGCTCGTCGAGCGAGCCTGTTAGATCAAGCGCAGGATTCAGCGTGATGGTCACAACTTTGTTTGTTTTTAATGCTGTCATTTGCGTGCCCCTTAACCTTCACCTAGGCCAGAAGCAATCGCGTTGCCGATAGACTCCAGCGCTTGAGCCGCATCTGGGCCTTCAGCAGAGAACTGCAATTGGTGACCGTGTTTCACACCAAGGGCAATCACTTTCATCAGGCTTTTCGCATTTACTGCTTTACCATCACCATCTAGGTTTGCCACGCGAATGTTTGATTCGAATTTCTTCGCTTCTGCAACCAACATCGCACCCGGACGAGCGTGAAGGCCATGTGCGTTTTTGATCTTAAAGACTGCTACGTTGCCATCTTCGGCTGGCGCAGCCACTTCTTCGCCTTTGAATAGCGCAAGAATCTGTTCTGCAGAGGCATCTAACAGCTTATTGTGTTCGTTGTTGAAAACGATTTTAGACAAGTTGTTCAGAATTGATTGGTGAGCGTTGTTACAAGCAGCAAACGCAACCAAAGCACGCACTTTTTGGCCTTCGTATTCGCAATCGTTGGCCGTCGAGACAAAAGACACACCGGTGCGAGAAACGTGCTTATCGCTACCAACTAGCCATAAACCGTTGCCAAGATGAGTCGGTGCTTTTGTCACGAGATCAGCAACAAATTCAGCGCCAGCACAGCCAGTGTTTTTCAAGAGGCCACCTGCCACAGCGCTCATCTGTACCATATCGCTTGCAGGGAAAAGCAGCTGGATAAGAGACGCATCGAAGTCCGCTTCAAGCTGAACATCACCATGAAGTAGGGCAATGATGTCTTCTTCGTTTTTTGCATCGCGAAGACGCTCTTCCACGCCATCAGCACCTAGCACTTTGGTCAGTTGCTTCAGAATGCCTAAGTGCTCGTCTGATTTTGCCGCGATCCCAATCGCAACGAAGACTTTGTTTCCGTCACCCCAATCCACACCTTCAGGAAAGTGGTGAACAGCGACGCCAGTGGTTTTTACCATCGAGCGAGTGTCGGTTGTGCCGTGAGGGATCGCGATGCCGTTACCCAAAAACGTTGAGTTTTGGTTTTCACGATTTAGCATGCCTTCCACATAACCTTGTTCAACAAGGCCTTTGTCTGTCAGGCTTTGCGCAATATTCTTGATTGCTGCAAACTTATCTGTCGCTGATTGCGAGAGGGTAATGTCGTTCTTGTTTAGCTTAAGCATGGTGCTTCTCCAGCCTTAAGGTATTCGTACCAATCAAATTAAAAATGTATTCAGTCTTGCTCTAGTTTTGTTGTGTCTTAGCTAAATATCCTTTCGATAATGAATCGATTCAGCTAAGTGGCAAATTTTTTAAAAGACTTAGCAAAATGTTTTAAAAATCTGACGCTAAACACCCCTTGAGCAGTATTGCTTAAAGCCTAGACGAAGACTTACTGCATTGCCGGATTTTGGTGATTTTCGTCAATTTTTAGATTTTGCTGAATCCTTTCAGCTTTTATACTGAATCGGTTCAGCTTATAATTCAACTTATCGTAAGATCGTTGATGTATTAATATGATCGCGCGCACAGAATAGGGTTGAGAATATGACACTGGATGAAATAGCCAAATTGGCAGGGGTTTCAAAGACAACTGCAAGCTATGTAATTAACGGAAAAGCGCAGAAATACCGCATCAGCGAAAAGACGCAAAAGAAAGTGATGGCGGTTGTCGACGAGTACAATTACAAGCCGGATCATGCCGCTTCTTCGTTGCGTGCCGGTAACTCGCGTTCGTTTGGACTTATCATCCCAGACTTGGAGAACACCAGTTACGCACGCCTTGCAAAACTGATTGAACAAAACTCGCGTAAGGCGGGTTATCAAATTCTAATTGGCTGCTCAGATGATGATCCGGAAACGGAGAAAAAGGTTGCTGAAGCGCTAATCAGCCGCCGAATTGACGCGCTATTTGTCGCAAGTGGTATGCCATCGGCTAGTGAGTATTATCTCAAGTTACAAAACTCGGGCACTCCGGTTATAGCACTTGACCGTCCAATGGATGATGAGCATTTTTGTTGCGTTATCAGTGAAGATTTTGATGCTGCTTTTGAGCTTACAGAATCGGTACTGTCACCAGAGATCGAAACCATTGGTTTGATTGGTGCGTTGCAAGATCTGCAAGTGTCGAAAGAACGCGAACTGGGTTTTCGGTCTGCCTGCCAAAAAGACGATACGGCAATGACCGTCGGTTATGGTTTGCACTTCTCTCGTGAGGAGGGAAAAAAGGTACTGGATAAATGGGTTCAAGCAGACAGTTTGCCTGATGCGATCGTGACGACTTCCTACACGTTGCTTGAAGGCGTCCTGGACGTAATGCTTGAAAAGCCAGAACTCATGAGTCAAGTTCGTCTGGCGACATTTGGTGATAATCGACTGCTGGACTTCTTGCCAGTGAAAATCAACTCTCTGCCTCAGCAATTTGAGTTAATTGCTGATAGCGCGATGGAGTTGGCACTGAATGCCTCGGCCAAACGTTACAAACCGGGTGTGGAGCTTATTCCTCGCAAAATTGTCAAACGACAATAGTCTCGGCACTTACAATTTCACTTCGACCGTCAGTGACACAAACGCGTGATCGCTGGCGTTTTTGTCGTTCTCATAGGATGGGTTAATCAGGTGTTGTTCTAACACTTGATAATCAATCACTTCCGCTACCGATACATCCGAATGTGTATCAAACTCTTGAGAAAGCAGGATGTAATCCAGCACGTTCCCCGTAGAAAAGTGGTAGTGAGTCGCTGGGCGCACCTCAAGAGACGAGCCCGTTTGCAGATGCCAACCATCCTTTAGTTGCAATTCAGTGACGCTGTCACTAAATGTTTCGATAAGCACATTATTAACGCTTTCTTTTGAGATGGGCTGGTTCATATCACCCATTAACACGGTCGGTATCGGATGTGCTCGATATTGTGCCTGCATCGCGTCTCGCAACATGGCCGCTTCCCAACCGCGTTGCTGTGTAGACAACCAACGAGCCATTACGCGACTTGATGGTTCTGGCGTTTCGGTATCCGCAGGGCGTTGAGATTTGAGGTGAGTGACATATATGGCAATGTGACCAAGGACTGGGTGAACGACTTGCGCATAAATCGGCTTGCGACTGAAATCGGGTGCTTCATTTACCCCAAATGGCGTGAGTGAGTTTGAATCGAACTCTACGCGTTTTACATCCTCAATAGGAAAGCGAGACGCAATCGCGACGACGGGGCGAGAATAAATATACTCGTCTTCTATTTTTGGGGTATCGACCGTTGCGAAATACGGAAAGCCAAGTGACAAAAAGTACGCGCGGGTCTCTTCGATACTGAACACCTCTTGCAGACCGATAATGTCCGGTTCGAGCTTTTCTAATTGGTTTTGCGTCCAAGCAAGTTTGTCTCGCCACTGCTCTTGGGAATAAATATTCTCGAAGTCGTAGTAGGCGTTCGGCGGTGCGACAAAATTAAACAAGTTAGCCGTAACAAAGGTAATTCTGCTTGGTTGAGACAAAGTATTCGCTCTTTTTAACAATAACCTGGAGAGTATATACCTTCGGATTATGGAATTGCAGCCTCGTTTGAAGTTGGCATTGACGTAACAGCTTGCGAATGGTCAGTTAAATAGGTCAAGACGTGCTCAAAAGCCACAAAGAATCTGCGATAGAGCATTGGCTGAGGTTTCTATTTTGGGGCATTGCGTTTAAACTTCAGAGCATCAAATATGAAGAGTAAATAACATGACCCAAGATTACGACCACGAAGAGTATTTAGAAGGCGACGAGATTGAAATCGAAGCGATCGGCATTGATGTTGATGCGCATCCTATCGAACTGTATAAGCTTTTTAAAATCGCAAACTTGGTCAGTGGTGGTGGCGAAGCAAAACATATCATCGAAGAAGGTTATGTTGCGGTGAATGGCGAGCTAGAAACACGTAAACGCCGCAAAATGTACGATGGTGACTTTTTTGAGTTTAACCAAGAATACTATGTGGTGGTTTGTGACGCGCCAGTGACAGAACCAGAAACGGCAGAACAAAAAGCGGAAAATAAAGCGAAGAAAGAAGCGCAATCTACTCGTAAAGAGAAGTCTCGCCAAAGTAAGCCGCCTAAAGCGAAAGGCACAGGACCTAAATCAACGGGTCGTAAAGCGGCACATAAAGAACGCAAAGCACAAAAAGAAGCATTGACTCAATCTGCTAAGAAAGGCAAGAAAGAAGACAAACCACAAGCAACGCGTGACCCGAAGAGTGGACGTAACTCTATCGACTTCTTCTAAGCGATAGAATCATATAAGCGATTGAATCTTAGCGTTCAAACCCATACATACCAAAAGCGCCGACATGTGTTCGGCGCTTTTTTGTTGGGATAGTTTGTGTGGCTTATGCGGCATGACGAGATAAGCTTAATGCACCGTGCATTGGCAGGTTGCGTATTCTGTCCAGTGATGAATTGCACTTGGTTTACCGAGATAAAACCCTTGATAATAATCGAGTTCCAGTTGACGCATGGCTTGCAGCTGGTTGTTCTCTTCAACGCCTTCGATAATCACTTTGGCCCCCATGGTTGCCGCTAGATCTACCGCACTTCGAATGGAAAAGGTATCACCAGCGCAATAATCGAGTAGATAAGAGCGATCAATTTTAATTATGTCAGGACAAAGCTGCTGAACGCGGGCAATGTCGGAATGCTGCGCGCCAAAATCATCGATGGCAAAGATAAAGCCATTCGCCCTCATTAACTGCACGGCTTTGATTAGTAAATCAGTATCACCGCAGGATTCTTCTACAACCTCAAAAACCACATCAGACGGGGTCATACCCAAATCGGCAAGACGTTTGTAAAGCAAGCCGTTGTCTTTAAAGCCCATGTCTTTGGTGAGCGTGAGTAGGGTTTGAGGCATAACATTGAGAAAGAGCTTAATCGGCGTTCCGGCAAAGTGACGAGCGAAGTTTCTGATGTGCATGGCTCGGGATAAAAATTCAACACATAAGCGAAAGTAAGGGTCGATACTTGCGTTGGAGAGAAAAATATCTGGGCGAATTTGAACGCCGTCTGCGCCATGAATACGAAGGAGGGCTTCCATTCCAATAACGCGTTGGTGCTTATCAAAAATCGGCTGATAAACACTGTGAAAAGTGAATTGGTTGATGACTACGTAATATTCCCCAAGACCGTCCTGTCTTATGTACTGTTCGTAGTCAGACTGTTTCTTTAACTCCATGAAAAACGCCGAGAATTTAGCATTGAGTCAATGTAACAGGATGCAGTTCCAATTTGAAGAATCAAATGTGTCTAATTGCATGTGCTATTGAGTTAGTTTGAAATAGATTCCGATTTTTTCTCAATATATCGAAAAATGAGTGACAGACCGAAACAAATCAAGAAGTAAGAAAAGCCAACAATCAGCCAAATTTCAAAGATATATCCTGATGAGTTTGCCATCTCTGTCCCAACGAAAGTCATTTCTTGTATAGAAATTAGCGAAACGATGGAGGTGTCTTTCACCAAAGAGATGGTTTGACCGGCAAGTGCAGGTGTTATTGCTTTAAGCACCTGTGGCGCGATAACGAATCGGTACTTCACCCATCGAGACAAGCCCAATGAATCCGACGCTTCCCACTGACCTTGGTCGATACTTTGTAAACCTGCGCGCACAACTTCTGCTATGTAGGCAGAAGAGAGTAAGCCGACGCATAACACACCAGAGGCAAGATTTTCCCAAAGGTTAGAAGGTCCAAAAAGAAAGCTTTGTAGCGCGTTTGGTTCACCGTTGTAGTTTCGTAGAAGATCTTCTAAACCGAGTAACGGGATCAATTGGTTAGAAATGAAAAAGTAGAAAATAAAAACAAAAACCAACGGTGGGATGTTTCTTACCAACTGAATAAACGCGTTGGCAGGTGTACGCAACCAAACAGAGCGAGAGAAGCGGGCTAAGCCTAACAAAGTGCCAAGCACTAATGCGAAACTGATGCCCCAAATACTGAGCCTTAACGTCGAAATCAAACCTTGGAAGAAGTAGGGCAAACCACCGTCGGATCTTGGTGTGAAAAGTAGTTCAAATGCCTCTTTCCACTGCCACAAATAATGCACACCAACGCTGGAACGATGGTACAGCCAAACACCACCAATACCACAGATAATAAGCAGTACCCAATCGAGCGTGTTGAACCGAACTAGAAAGGAACCTGTGTTGGCCTTGGTGGGTGCTGTGCGAGTGGTGGTTTGTTCGCCCAAAAATTTAACTCCGATAGATGATGGAAAAGTAAAATAGATGATTCAAAAGTATAGGCTCGCGGAGACCACGAGCCTTTTAGATTACTGCCCTTGCGCGACTTGATCTTGCCAATCTAATGTCGAGAACCAGTATTCATAACGCTGTTTTAACCATCCATCTTGGGTTCTTTCTTCAATCCATTTATTGAAAAAGGCTTTTTTATCTTCCTCCCCTAAGCGAACCGCAAAGGCTTCGTTACCTTTTGATAATCGCTCAGAGAATGGAAGGAATAGCTTGTCGCTGTGTTTCACTGTCTCGTGTTCTGGTTTTGGGCTAGAAGCAATAACCGCATGGGCGTTACCATTCAGCACCTCTTGGAACGCCTGCGCATCGTCATCAAATTGCAGAATCTTCGCTTTCGGGAAGGTGTCTCTGGCTACTTGAACGGTGAATGCGCCGCGACGAGCCGCAATTTTTACGCGTCGTGAGTCAAAATCGGAGAATTCGCTAAAACCAGAAGCCAGTTCTTTATTTGCTGCTACTTGAACACCGGAGTGCGAGTAGGGCTCGGTAAACAACACGCTTTTGGAACGCTCAGGCGTGACCGACATACCGCCAATGATCACGTCGAACTTTTTCGCCAGTAGTGCGGGAATAATGCCATCCCATGCAGTCGGTACAAATTCCACTTTCAAACCTGAATCTTGTGCTAAGCGTTTGGCCACATCGATTTCAAAACCGATTAACTCACCTTGCTTATTGCGCATTGCCCAAGGAACAAATGTTGACATACCAACGCGCAAAGTGCCTCGTTCTTTGATTTGATCGACATTGGGAGTGGCAACGTCTTCTTTCGCGAGAGTAGGCATAGCGATGGCTAGCCCTAATAATGCAGTAATGGTCGCTTTGAATAACTTCATGTTATCTCCTTATAATTTGCGCCAACTGGCTCCGAGTTTGTGTTCTAGCCATGCAGACAAGCCAGAAAGTGATAGAGTGAGAGCAAGATAAATTGCTGCCACGGTAAACCAAATTTCGAACGGCATCGCTGTCTCCGAGACGATGTTGCGTGCCTGTGTTGTTAAATCAAAAATCGCCATCACGCTTACAATGGAAGAGTTTTTGATCAAAGAAACCACTTCATTGGTCAATGGCGGTAATGTGCGCTGTAAAACCTGAGGCAAAATCACGTCTTTGTATGTGTAAAACGGTGATAACCCGAGTGTTTGTGCTGCTTCGAATTGCCCTTTAGGAATACTGTTTAAACCTGCGCGGAATATTTCCGCAGTGTAGGCACCTTGGAAAAGGGACAATGCCAAAACGGCGGTACTGAATCGGTCCAAACCAATCACGGGGCCAAACACGAAGTAGAGCAAATAGATTTGCACCAACAACGGCGTGTTACGTATTACCTCGACATAAGTGGTGCCAATAACATTGCCGACTTTCGAATCGCTAAGCCTTAGTAACGCGGTGAACAACCCCAACACTAAGGTGAAGAATAGACTAATGACCGAGATGTTAAGCGTGACCAATAACCCATCGATAAGTTCTGCTGGCCACCATTCGCCATCTTCATAAAAAGCGATGTAATCAGGTACGCGTTCCCATTGCCATTGATAGCCCATAGCATCAGCACCAGAGTCCAACACCCACACAATCGCGATGAAGAGGAGCATCATTTGCAATAAAGCTTGAAGGACGGGTTTGATTACGCGAACTATCATCAGTAACTTAAAATTTGGTTCAAAAATGCTTGGGTTCGTGGATGCTGCGGTGTCTCAAATAAGGCGATCGGTGAGTTCATTTCCACGATTTGGCCTTCATCCATAAATACCACGCGGTTCGCTACTTTTTTGGCAAATCCCATTTCGTGAGTGACGCAAATCATCGTCATTCCGCTTTGTGCCAGTTCAACCATGACATCCAACACTTCGTTGATCATTTCCGGATCAAGCGCCGAAGTCGGTTCGTCAAACAGGAGTAAGTCCGGTTCCATACATAAGGAACGGGCAATCGCGACGCGCTGCTGCTGACCGCCGGAAAGCTGGATGGGGTATTTGCTCGCTTGTTCTTCAATATTGACGCGCTTGAGGTAATGTCGTGCGCGTTTTTCAGCTTCTTGTTTTGACAATTTGAGTGTGCGAATCGGCGCTAAGGTAAGGTTTTCCAGTACAGTCAAATGAGGAAAAAGGTGGAAGTGCTGGAACACCATGCCGATTTTACCGGGCTTGAGGGATTTTGCATGAGAAGGCTGGTCAAACACATAAAGTTGGCCTTCTTGAATCGATTCAAGATGGTTGATGCAACGAATGAGCGTTGATTTTCCTGAACCAGAAGGGCCACACACCACGACGATCTCGCCAGAATGTACGGAGAAGTTGATATCTTTTAGAGCGTGGTAATCGCCATACCACTTGTTTACGTTGCTAAATTCGACGACGGGAGTGTTCTCTTTCAAAGGGGCACGCTTTTAGGGATAACAATCGCTCTACAATAACAAGTTGTGAATGCGATTTCATTAAGTTAACGCTCATATTCCAAGAGTCAGCGAATGGTTGGTTATATCGTGCGCAATAAAAAGGACCTGCCATTTGGCAGGTCAAGTCCCTGTGGAGCAAGTTATGGGGGAGAAATTCAAGGTCGAGCTTGAATAAGGGGGAGGTAAACCTAAGCTGCGATTTCTTCCGCTGGCTTCATGTGATAAGACACATTCAAGCTCAGCAAGCGACACGCGTTGATTTCACCCATGCCTTCGATGGAGTCGAGCTGAGTCATCAAAATGGAGGAAATATGTGCTTCGTTGGCCTTTTGACGTAAGCATTCCACTAACTGCGGCGCGAGATCGACGTGGCTTTCTGCAGCTTTGAAATACAAAGGTTCAACACCGCGTAGAATGGTCATTTGTGCAAGTAAAGCGGGGTTGTCGCTCAGAGCCCAAATCTTAGTTTTACTTTGGCAGCGAGACATCAACAGGGGCGTTTCACCATGTTGGGTTAAAATCGCAACGCCAAGATCTTGATGAACGCGAGAAGCCGAAATCATTGATGAAAGCGCGAAACTTTTGCCTGGGTTAGAACATAAGTGTTGCAGAGTATCCCAGCAGTCATGGTTGCATTCCAGCTCGTGCTCTGCACCTTGGGCGATGCGAACCATGGCTTCGACCGCTTCGATTGGGTATTTGCCCGCCGCCGATTCCGCCGACAGCATTACGGCGTCTGTTCCGTCGATAATCGCGTTTGCCACGTCTAACACTTCAGCTCGAGTTGGGAGAGGATTCTCGATCATCGATTCCAACATCTGGGTCGCGGTAATGACTGGCTTACCCCAATGTTTAGAACGATTGATCAATGATTTTTGCACCATTGGCAGTCGTGCGTCGCCAATCTCTACACCTAAATCGCCGCGAGCAACCATAATGATGTCTGATGCTTTAATGACATCATCCATGGCTTCTTTGGTATCAACTACTTCTGCGCGTTCTACCTTCGCGACAATCTTGGCGTGACAACCTGCTTTTTGCGCCAAGCTGCGAGCGTATTCGATATCTTGTGCATTGCGCGGGAAAGAAATGGCAAGGAAGTCGGCTCGAAGTTTAGCTGCGGTGTCGATGTCTTGAATGTCTTTCGCGGTAAGAGCCGGAGCGGAAAGACCTCCACCTAACAAGTTAATTCCTTTACGGTTAGACAATTTACCGCTGTTCAATACTGTGGTTTTAATCCACTGCTCGTCACGGTGTACTTGGCTTACTTTTAGCTGAATGCGGCCATCATCTAGCAGCAGAATATCGCCTTCGTTCACGTCTTGAATCAGCTCTGGGTAATCAAGCCCAACCATTTCTTGGGTTCCAGATTGTGCGTCAAGTGTGCCGCTCAGGGTGAATACGTCGCCTTGATTGAGTAGAACTGCGCCATTTTCGAAACAAGAAATACGAATCTTAGGGCCTTGTAAATCGACTAACACACCAACATAAGTGTCGAGTTCAGCCGCAATTTCACGAACTAAATTCGCGCGTGCAATATGTTCTTGCGCCGTTCCGTGAGAAAAGTTGAGTCTGACTACGTTCGCGCCTGCTCGAATCAATTTAGTCAGTGTTTCGCGGCTTTCACTTGCTGGGCCTAGCGTAGCCACAATTTTGGTTTTACACATTTGTCACCTCAATCGACACTTAAAAAGGAAAATAGAAATAGGGGGGATTTTCTATCAATCTCGTAAGCACTCTTTGCAAAAGAACTTAAGACATTGGGGGAGTAAGCGGGAGTTGCCTCCCGCTTTAGTCAGGATTAGTGACTAGGGCGAGCTTCTAGCTCTTTTTCTTCAACTGGGTCGATATCAACCACTTTCTTCGCATTCCAAACTGTTAGAGCAAGAAGTAGAGAAATCACACCAGCAGCCAGCCAGAAATATTGCGCTTGAGAGAAGTCGTATTTAGTTACGCCATCAACCTCTGTGATTTTGATTAGAGAAGCTGACGCTAACTCTTGACCAGAAGCGGCGATGTAAGAGAACAGACCGATGAAGCCTTTCACTGCGCCAACTGCGTTCTTAGGCATCAAGTCACAAGCAGTTAGACCTGCAAGGAACACAACCAGACCACCGATAGCGAAACCGATCATACCGAGTGCTACTGCGTCAACGATGCGGTTATCTGGGCCGAAGAACATCAAGCACATGCCACCGATGTTCGCCAATCCGTAAAGTAGAGTCGGGATATGGCGGTTAGAGTTGAACACCTTGTCAGAGATGATGCCTGATAGGATTGCACCTGCTAGACCCGCGATAGGGTATGTAGACATTGCAAAGCCAGCGTCAATCAGTGAGTAACCTTTTGCTTCTTGTAGGTAAAGCACTGCCCAAGAAGACATCGCGTAGCGAGAGATGTACATCGCTGCACACGCTGCTGCAATTAGCCAAACGGTTGGTTGCTTCAGGATGAACATTTGAGCGCGACGAGTTGCTTGCGGATCGTTCTTTTTCTTGATCTCAGGTTCTTCGTCGAATGCTGTTGCTGAATCTGGCAGACCGTAAGTTTGTGGACGGTCTTTTAGGATGAAGAACATACAAATCGCTGCTGCAATCGCTGCAATACCCGCACCGATGAAACCTGCACGCCAACCGAAGTAGCTCACTAGAGACGCCGTTAGGATCCAAGTGATACCTTCACCGATGTTACGTGAGCCACCCCAGATAGAGTAACGGCTACCACGTTGTTTTGGTGAGAACCATTGGAACAGAGACACACAAGACGGTGCTGAACCAACAGATTGGAACCAGCCGTTTAGACCCCAAAGCAGAACAAAGAAGAATGCCGTGGTGTTCAAACCCATGAATACTGCGGTGATACCAGACAGTAGTAGAGAGAACGACATAAATCGGCCAATGTTGGCATAGTCAGAAAGGAAGCCGTTCGAGAACTTACCAAAAGCGTAAGTGAAGAAGAAAGCTGAACCCATGATACCGAGTTCTTCGATGGTTACGATGCCTGCATCCAGCATTGGTTTTTTAACAACACCTAAACTCATACGAACTACGTAGAAGACGGCGTAACCGAAAACCAAGCCTAAAAATACATGCCATTGGTAGCGTTTGAAACGCGCTTGCATTTCCTCTTTCGAGCCATCTGAAAGAGGGAGGTCAGGGCGTGTTTTAAAGAAATTAAACATCTTGCACTCCAAGTTTTAATCACAAATGTTTTGTTGCAGGGCTATCTTGAAGTGACAGATTGCACAGTACAAAGGCATGAATTTGAGACAGAATTGACCCATATTGATATTTAGGTTGAGTCAAAAACGGGAATTTAGAACGTTAGGCTGACACTTGTTACTGATAGAATATGCTTAGTTCTGGTTGAAGTGCGTCAATAGTGACTCAAACATACTCTGTAAGATTTTTTGACAATCTTTCATAGATTTGAGTTACCGCACACTATTTAAGGTTTTTGGTTAATTTGATGGCTGATTTCAAGCAATTTGGGCGTCGTTTACTTCTTGGTGCGGCGCTTTATGCACCACTCACAATGGCAGCAGAAAAAGAGTTGGTGATACTCACGACCTTCTCTCAAGCACCAATCACTGCTTTGGTGGATGACTTTACGCAGCACTATCCTGATGCTGAAGTCCGAGTGGTTCACCGACGCACTCAATCAAGCCTGCAATTGCTCAGCAAAAGCTACATGAAGGATATCGACTTGGTGTTGAGCTCGTCGCCGTTTCTGATGCAAGAGCTGTCTAATGAACATCGTTTGGCTGATATGTCGTCGCGTGTGCAAGTGCCGAAATGGTTGTCGCCTTATCTATTACCTAATAACGATCAAGTCGTGGCGTTTGGATACTCCGGCGCCGGGATTGTTTGGAACAAAGATTATTTGGCCGCGAACCATTTACCAGAACCGAAGCGTTTTCAAGATCTGACCAATCCGCTGTACTTTGGTCACGTCACCATGAGCACGCCAAGCCGCTCTGGAACCACGCAATTGATGGTCGAGAGTGTGCTTAGTCAATATGGTTGGCAAGAGGGCTGGCGGATTTTACTCAATGTGGGAGCGAACCTCGCGACGATCTCTTCTCGCAGTTTTGGAGTGGCGGATTACATCGCCAAAGGTAAGTTTGGTATTGGGCCGACGATCGACAGCTACGCACTGATTGCGCAACGCAAGTTCGACTACGTTGGCTTTGCTTATGACCAAGACTTTACGCTGATGCCTACCTATATTGCACAAATCAATCGGGGTAAGAGTGATAAGTTGGCAGAGTCCTTTATTGCTCATTTGCTTTCGAAAGAAGTACAAGAGCAGATGGAAAGCAGCACCTTCTCCAAAACAGCGCTTGACGATACGGCTCGATACGGTGGAGAAAATCCCGTTCTCGACCTAGAACAGGTAATGCCACGTGAAGCGTTAATCAACTTGATTTTTGATACCGCGATCACCAAGCGCTTACCGGAGCTTCAAGATGCTTGGCTCTCGCTCATTAAATTGAATCGACTCGCCGACGGAAAACCAGAGAAACAACGTTCGCTACAAGCCATTGAAAAACAACTGTTTGAATTGCCACTGAGCAAAGCGCAAGTAACCGAAATTGCGCAAAAGCTGTCGACCATGGATAAAGATTCCGAAGTTGGCATGACGCACTACCAAGCATTATTGGCAGAGTTTTCCCATGAATTGGGGCGTGCGATGTCGGAAAAATTGGACAACGTAAATCAGCAATTGGCTCAATGGCGAGGGAAAGAGAAGTAGTGTTATACCCGAAATACAAAACCATCGGTGCCCGCTTAATTGCCGCTTTTGCTTGCAGCACGCTCTTGCTCACCGTGGTGTGTTTGGTCGCTTGGGCGACATGGAACAGCTTGGATAATCAGGTGCGCCTTTTGTTGGAAGATAGCGTGCCTAAATATAACGCCAGCTATTTTCTCGAAAGTAAAACCAGTGAAATTAACCGCCGCGTAGAAGCGCTGCAAGCGGTAGACAACAAAGTACAGCTGACTGAACAAGCCATGCAGGTCAACGAGCAATTGGCTTCGATTTCGACAGTTCTGAAAAGCAATAAGATGAGCTCGGAGTTTTATCAATTGCTCGAATCGGAAGCTGGCCTTGCCTCGCTACTGGAAAAGTACGTGGATATGATTTCAACTCGCATCGATCAAACTCGCCGCGTCGACCAACTGATGGAGCAGATTAACTGGCTTCACCAAGATATTCGCTCTGAGCTCAAACCGGTTCGACAAGAAGTGCATTGGCAGATTGAGCGGGTAAACGATTCGAAAGAAATTCAAAACTTGCTGGTGCAATTGAGTACTTTGCAACGGGTCATCGATATTGAATCGGCGGTGTACGACATGGCGATTGATGTTGCTGGCGCATCAATGCCGGAGCAGGTCGACAATGGGATGAAGGTGATTCACTTTCGCTTGATGGATCTGCAAGAAAGCAGCACAACCTTAATGAATCAGCCAACCTCAATCGCTTACAAACAGTTATTGCAAGAACTTGTGGTTGTGTTGAGTCCAGAAGGCGCGTTCGATAAACAATTGATGTCATTAGTGACGTTGAACGGCGATATTCAGAAAATACAAGAGCAAATCGCGCTCAGCATGGATGCCATTCATCAACAAATCGGTGAACTGGTTTCTACTGCGGACCAAACGTTCAAACAGGTGAAGAGTGAAACCGCCGAGCGTGTGTCTTACGGCAACCACGTTTTGATTGTCTGCTTTAGTTTGTCGATCATGACGAGCATGTTCTTGACGTATTACTTCATCAACCGCCGCATTGTGGCGCGTTTGATAGGGTTAGGTGACAGTATTGATGCCATAATCAAAAATGACCTGAGCCATCCGGTTGTGGTGGACGGCAATGATGAGATCGGACGCTTGAGTGAAAAGCTCATCGAATATGGTGAAAAGGTACAGGAAATTCAGCGGACTAACGCTTTGAGCTTAATCAACAACACTACGGCGAGTTTGATTACCAGTGACCTCAATGGCGTAGTGGAATCAGCAAACTTAAGCGCGCGTAAGTTGTTGAAACTTGGTGAGGTTAACGAAAGTTATCCGATTTGGGAGTACTTCCCAGAGAGCTGTCGAGATCAACTGAAAAAGGTATTCGATGGTTCTCATTTGTGGATTGAACTCGGTAAAATTCATGTGACATTGTCACTTGGGGACGAGAAACCAAAGTATGTGCGTTTCGATATTCGTCCTTTCGCGCATGGTGCTGAATACAAACTGATCATGACCATTACGGATGTCACTCATCAAGAAATGACCACGCGTACCTTGGAAAGTCGAGTGTTAGAAAAAACGCAAGATTTACTACTGAAAAACCAGCAGTTAGAAAACGAAATCGAAGAGCGCATTCGCACCGAAGACAATCTCAAAAAGACGCAAGATGAGTTGATTCAAGCTGCAAAAATGGCGGTTGTAGGGCAAACCATGACCAGTTTGGCGCATGAACTTAACCAGCCATTAAACGCAATGTCGACGTATTTATACAGCGCGAGAATGTTCCTCGAACAGAAATCTCCAGAAAAGGTTGGTGAATCCATTACCCACATCGAAGGTTTGGCGACTCGGATGAGTAAGATCATCAACAGTTTGCGCCAATTCGCTCGCAAGCCAGAAGGTGAAAGAGAAGTGAAGTCTGTAAGTGTTCATGAGGTGGCGGAGCAAGCATCCACCATTGTAAACACGCGAGCGAAGCGTCAACAGATCATCATAGAAAACCAGTTACCTGATGATGTAAAAGTGCAAGGCGATATGTTGGCGCTAGAACAGGTCTTCATTAACGTCTTAGTAAACAGTTGTGATGCGTTGATGGAAAGCACAAAGGACGAACAAAAACGGATTCAAATGGCGCTGGTGGAACGAACCAGCCAAACCACACTGATTGCGATCAGTGACAACGGCATTGGGTTTGGTGAAGAGATTGTGCAGCGGATTTTTCAACCTTTTGTGTCGACAAAAGAAGTTGGTCTAGGGCTGGGGATGAATATTTGTAAGTCATTAATAGAAAAGCATAAAGGAAGTATCTACCTCGCTTCCTCATTAGAAAAAGGTGCGATGGTTGTGTTGGAGTTACCCAATGAGCAATAACCCATATTCAGTATTATTGGTCGATGATGATCAGGATGTTTTGGACTCTTATTCGTACTTGATGAACATATCATCAATCAAGTCAAAAGCCATTAACGACCCAACACAAGCGCTGCAATATGTCTCCCCAGAGTGGGCGGGCGTTGTTATTCTCGATATGTACATGCCGCAAATGCATGGATTAGAACTGCTTCGGATGATCAAAAACGTCGATGAGCGAATCCCTGTCATTGTGATCACTGGGCACGGCGATATTCCAATGGCGGTTGATGCAGTAAAGCAGGGCGCATGTGAGTTTTTAGAAAAACCGATCAATCCTGCTGAGCTCTTAACACTAGTAAAACAGCAGCTTGAAACTCGAAGCAGCCAGGTGGAATTGCAGCTACAGGCGGAGAAATCTATTTCGCGCTCATTAATTGGTAAGTCTGCGCATATGGAGCAGATCCGCAAGCTTGTTGCCCAATACGCGTTACTGGACACGCACGTGGTGGTTTATGGTGAGTCGGGCACTGGGCGTCACAGCGTCGCGGGGTTAATTAAAGACATGATGTCTAAGAGTGAAGAAACGGAGTATGGCTCTTTTGCTCTCAGTGCTAGCACAACAATGGATAGCATTGATGATGCCATCGACAAACAGCAGTCGTGTTTACTTGTCTTAGAGAACTTACCTGAACTGCCTGAAGAGGGGCAACGGCATCTGGCTCAACTGTTACTGGCGCGAGAACGTTGTGGGAAAAAGAATCTGCGTGTTGTAACGATTTTTGACTCAGAACCGGAAGCGTACATCACCAAAAATCAATTGCTGCCGGAGCTGTACTATCTGCTCAACCAAGGCGTGGTGCACGTACCGCCATTGCGTCAGCGCCCTGACGACATCGTGACGATATTTCATTACTTCTTAAAACTGAGTTGTAAGAAATTAGGCAAAACATTGCCAAATGTCGACTCTAGCTATCTTGCGCTACTGAGAGGCTATCCGTGGCCGGGCAACATCCGTGAGCTAAGAAACATCGCTGAGTTATACGCAATCGGAATTGTTAAATTAACGGGTAAAGAGCGCATCTACTCACAAAATGAGATTCAGCTTCCATTGGATGATTTGGTGGACGATTTTGAAAAGCAGCTAATAGAAGATGCGTTGTTTTTGCACTCCGGGCGAATTACGGATGCGGCAAACCATCTGCAAATACCGCGTAAAAAGCTGTATTTGAGAATGAAAAAGCACGGAATTGAAAAGGGCAATTATAAGTCGCGATAACAAAAAAGCGTTTGAGGTCTACATCAGTAAGCTCAAACGCTTTTTCATCAAAACTCAGAGTGATGAGCACCAATCTGCGGCATAGAAAATTAACTGATCACCGTGAGATACGGATAACGAATCACGATGGCAATTACGGACATCGCCATTAAAGTTTGCGCGGAATAGTACGTGACCATCACCACTTGCCGAGAAAATACCGAGTAACCACCAAAGCGCTCAAAAGCCAGCACCGTGCCGGAAATGATGAAGATAAAACTTCCTAACACCGCAAACGAAGATGACTGCGTTTTCCCACTTAGATAATACTCAATGGCCATCCAACACATGGTCATCAAAACCAAAATGTAGATCGCGACAGGGATTCTTTCTTTGCCGAGGTCAGGTCGAAACAGCCAGTAAAAGCAAATGCCGAGCCCAAACAAAGCAATAGGAAGCCAAGGAGTGAAATGCCATGCCGACATTAAGCTAAAGCCATAGCTGTAGGACAAATGAGCAGAGCAAAATAGGCTTAGACCAATGATGAACTTATCTCGCGGTAACATTAGTAGTAAATCACCGAGTAGTGACAACGATAAACCCACTAATATCCACTGAGTGTAAGGAAGTTGACTCGCGGGAGAATTAAGCAAAATGCCAATCATCACAAGTACAGGCAATGGCTTTGATACGTAGAATAGCCATTTCGGCCCTTTACGGACACTTATGATGTGTATGAATGCTAATACAACGACAACTAGCCACATATATAAACAACTCTCGAACAGACAAACGTGAGTAGCGTAGTGCTACTCCAAACAAAAAAGATCTAACAAATGCGTAAGTTAGACCTTTGATTTCAATTTTATTTTTTGTGTATGTAAAGCTAAACCGTCGCCACTTTACTGACCAACGGGAACACTTAATTTTGCGCATTAATTGTTGTTTTTAGAATGCCCAATATTTGAACGCGTTGAAGCTTACAAAATAGCATAAAAAAACGGTATTGTGACCGTTAAGTCACAATACCGTTAAACCCTAGAAAGGGCAGTGAACAGTTGTTGCTGTTATGAGACAGCTAATTCTAAAATTTCACGGCTGCGTTCAAGAGTAATCGCTTGGTTTTCACCCAGAACCGTCATTCCGTGTTTGTTGAGTTGGTCAATGATGGCATCGATCGCTTGCTCGCGGCTCTCACCGTAGTTGTCTAGTTGAGTTGCTACACCAAGTTGGTGGTAGAACGCTTCGATGGCTTCGATAGTGCGTTCTGCAAGATCATCACCAGACTCCAGACCAAATACATTACGACCCATTTGCTCAAGCTTCGCGCGCTTAAATTGCATCTGGTTACGCAGCAGTGATGGTTGGATGATGGCAAGAGAACGTGCGTGATCGACGCCCCAAAGAGCAGTCAGCTCGTGACCGATCATGTGCGTTGCCCAATCGTGAGGAACGCCGCTACCAATCAAACCATTCAATGCTTGGTTTGCAGACCACATGAGGTTTGCGCGCCATTGGTCGTCATCGCGCTCTGCGAACTGTTCGCCAAGCGTTTTTAGGGTTTTTAGCAGGGTCTCTGCGTACCCGTCTTGAACCATCGCACCAGTAGGCAGTGTAATGTATTGCTCACAAACGTGTACCCACGCATCCACAATGCCGTTAATAAGCTGACGTTCAGGCAGCGTTTTCATTACATCTGGATCTAAGACTGCAAACTTAGGCTGTACAGCAGGAGACATGAACGGCAGCTTGTCTTGAGTTTCTGCTTTTGTAATCACTGCACCCATGTTGGATTCTGAACCAGTTGCAGGTAGCGTTAGGATAGCCGCAAGCGGTGTTGCTTCTGTAACTTGATGCTTACCGATCATAATGTCCCAACCGTCACCATCGTACTTTGATGCTGCCGCAACGTATTTCGAACCGTCGATAACCGAACCACCACCAACAGCAAGAATAAAGTCGATGTTTTGATCTTTTACGATAGCGACCGCTTTATCCAATGTTTCTTTTGTTGGGTTTGGTTCTACACCAGAAAACTCAGACCATTCGTGGCCAGTGAGCGCTTCTGCTACTTGGTCGTATACGCCGTTCTTTTTGATTGAGCCGCCACCGTAAATCACCAAGACCCTTTGATCCGCTGGGATCGCGTCTTTGATTGCTGCGATTTGTTGTTGGCCAAAGAAAATTTTGGTTGGGTTGACATAAGAAAAGTTCATTGCAGACCTCTTGTTTCCAGTTGAGGAGATTGAATACGTGCATATTAGTACGACTTTTTGTCGTGTTGTAGGTCGATTTCTGTAAATTACTTGCCTATTTCTACAAAATTGTTGTTATAGCGCTGGAATCGGAAATAGAAGAGAAAGTATAGTGAGCAAAATGACAACAGAGCGTAGACCGATTGACGGTTTATGGAGCATTACATGAACACATTAGCCGAAACCATGCAGCAGTATGTTGAAAAGCATGATCTGCACAATTTAGAAGGCATCAAGCAAACTGCTATCGAAGGCGTCTGGTTTTATCGCAGTAGCAAAGGCAATAACCGTCAACCATTTGTGTATCAATCAGGGATCATTGTGCTTGGCCAAGGGCATAAAAACATCCATATAGGGCAAACGCCAGTTCAGTATGGTCCGGATGACTATTTGGTGGTGGGCGTACCTATGCCTCTAGAGTGTGAAGCATTTGCCACCAACAATGAGCCTTTGCTCGGTATTTCTATCGACATCTCGCCAACGCTGCTGCACAAACTTGTGAAAAAGCTCGAAGCACAGAAATTTAGTAATATCTGCGAAGATTCTAAACGTTGTGGCCTCAAATCGGTTCGAATGAACGACGCCATGCTCGATGCTTGCAAGCGATTAATGAAGGCGCTTTGCAACGATTTGGATGTGGCGATATTGGGCGAGTCCTTACTAGAAGAAATTGTCTATCGAACGCTTGTAAGTAAAGAAGGGTACGTGTTGTTTGAATTGGCTCACCAAGAAGGTTCCTACGCGAGAGTAGCAAAAGCACTCAATCGTGTTCATGCCGAATATCATGAGCAATTGAATGTTCAAACATTGGCGGAAGAGGCCAACATGAGTATCTCGGCATTTCATCAGGCGTTTCGAAGCGTGACTTTAGAATCACCTTTGCAATACATCAAAAAAGTGCGTCTCAATAAAGCGAGAGATTTGATTCAACTCGAAGGGAAACGAGTCAACGATGCTGCTCGACTTGTAGGCTACAGCAGCCCATCACAGTTTAGTCGCGAGTACAAGCGACATTTCAATGAAACACCAAGGTCAACAAAGGCATAGTGATCTTTATTTCAAAATGACGACTTTTTTCGCCTTTTTTATTAATTTGCGAGTCACTTATTTATTCGAATTATAAAATTAGTTGCCGGTGCCAAATAATAGGTATTTTGTTGCAACCATTTAGTGGATTCTTGAGAGGTGGTGTTGAAAACTCGCAAATACATAGTGTGAAATTTCCAACTTGTACTTAAGTTATTTTACGTCGAAATAAAAGTAAGAACGTGTTGTTTCAAACACGTTTAATATTGTTTTAACAATAACTTAAGGAAGAGCGATTATGCACCTTAAAAACGGGAAAGCAGTGAAAAGTGTCTTTACGCTAAGTACGCTGACTGCATCTTGTCTATTGGCCTTCAACAGCTACGCAGCGGTTGATTGTGCCCCTCTAGAAGTTTGGGATTCGTCAAAAGTTTATAATGGCGGCGACCAAGTTCAGCACGAAGGTAACGCATACAAAGCGCGTTACTGGACGCAAAACAATAACCCTGCACAAGCTGGCCAGTGGGGCGAGTGGGAATCTCTTGGTGCTTGTGATGGAACAGGTCCTGTTGATCCACCACAAAATGAAATCCCGACGGTGACTCTAACCGCTCCTTCTGCGTCGGCATCTATCACCGCTGGTGAAGTGGTTAACCTAGCCGCAGATGCAGCAGACACTGATGGCACAATTAGCAAAGTTGAATTCTTTGTTGATGGTGCTTTAGTTGGTCAGTCTACTTCGGCTCCTTTCACTGCATCTTGGACTGCAACTGAAGGCGTACACGAGTTTTCAACTAAATCTTATGATGACGCTGGCGCGGTAAGTACTGCAAGTTCAGTAACGCTTACGATTGCTTCAGCTCAACCAGGTAATGAAGCGCCTACAGTGGATGTTGCGCTTTCAGCTACTTCAATCGAGTTAGGCGGTACTGTTACGCTTACTGCTAACGCAGCAGACGCGGATGGTAGCGTTGCTAAAGTTGACTTCTACGTTGCTGGCGCATTAGCTGGCACAGCAACAGCTGCTCCTTACACACTAGACGTTACGCCTTCAAAAGCGGGCGCTCTAGCGGTATACGCGAAAGCGACAGATAACGCAGGTGCAAGCACAGACTCTGCAATTGCTACGTTAACTGTAAATGGTGGCGCAGTGGTCTCTAACTGTCGTCCTGACGGTCTTTACCAAACAACAGGCGTGGACGTACCTTACTGTTCAATCTACGACGAAGAAGGTCGTGAGAAAATGGGTGCGGATCACCCACGTCGTGTCATCGGCTACTTCACGAGCTGGCGCGCAGGTGATGACCCACAATCGACTTACCTTGTTAAAGACATTCCTTGGGAACAGCTAACTCACATCAACTACGCGTTTGTGAGCATTGGTTCTGACGGTAAAGTGAACGTTGGCGATGTTAATGATCCAAACAACGCTGCAACTGGCAAAACATGGCCAGGTGTTGAAGTCGATCCTACGCTTGGTTTCAAAGGTCACTTTGGTGCACTAGCAACTTACAAGCAAAAACACGATGTTAAGACGCTAATCTCGATTGGTGGTTGGGCTGAAACCGGCGGTCACTTCGATGCAAATGGCGATCGTGTTGCTGATGGTGGCTTCTACACAATGACGACCAATGCTGATGGTTCTATCAACCATGCTGGCATTGAGAAGTTCGCAGCTTCTGCAGTTGAAATGATGCGTAAGTACAAGTTCGATGGTCTGGATATCGACTACGAATACCCAACATCAATGGCTGGTGCTGGTAACCCTTACGATAAAGACTTCATGGAACCACGCCGTCAATACCTATGGGCTTCTTACCAAGAGCTGATGAAAGTACTTCGTGAAAAACTAGATGCAGCTTCTGCTCAAGATGGTACTCATTACATGCTGACTATTGCAGCGCCATCGTCTGGTTACTTGCTACGCGGTATGGAAACCTTCGATGTAACTAAGTACCTAGACTACGTAAACATCATGTCTTACGACTTGCACGGTGCTTGGAACGATCACGTTGGTCACAACGCGGCATTATTCGATACAGGAAAAGACTCTGAGCTAGCACAGTGGAACGTATACGGTACAGCAGCTTATGGCGGTATTGGTTACTTGAATACTGACTGGGCTTACCATTACTTCCGAGGTTCTATGCCAGCAGGCCGTATCAACATTGGTGTTCCTTACTACACTCGTGGTTGGCAAGGCGTAACTGGTGGTGACAATGGCCTTTGGGGCCGAGCAGCGCTACCTAACCAAGCTGAGTGTCAACCAGGCACTGGTGAAGGTGAGAAGAACAACTGTGGTAACGGTGCTATCGGCATCGATAACATGTGGCACGATTTAGATCCACAAGGTCGTGAAATGGGCGCAGGCTCGAACCCTATGTGGCACGCGAAGAACCTAGAGAAAGGCATTTGGGGTTCTTACGCTCAAGCTTACGGTCTAGATCCCGTGAACGATCCTTCTGACAAATTGGTTGGTACGTACACTCGTAATTACGACAGTGTTGCTGTAGCTCCTTGGTTGTGGAACGCAGAGAAGGGCGTATTCCTGTCTACAGAAGATAAAGCGTCTATCGAAGTGAAAGCGGACTACGTTATCGATAAAGAAATCGGCGGTATCATGTTCTGGGAACTAGCAGGTGACTACAACTGTTACGTACTAGATGCAAATGGCAACCGTACTGCTATCGATGCAACTGAGCAAGCGTGTGCTGCGGGTAATGGTGAATACCACATGGGTAACACTATGACCAAAGCTATCTACGACAAGTTTAAGTCTGCAACGCCTTACGGTAACAAAGTAGCGACTGGTCCAACACCAACTGAAGCTGTAGATATTACTGTTAGTGTTGGCGGCTTCAAAGTTGGCGACCAAAACTACCCAATTAACCCTAAGATCACATTTACGAACAACACAGGTCAAGCAATCCCTGGCGGTACTGAATTCCAATTCGATATCCCAGTATCTGCGCCGGACAACGCGAAAGACCAATCTGGTGGCGGTTTGAAAGTGATTGCTTCTGGACATACTCGTGCAAACAACATCGGTGGTTTGGATGGCGTAATGCACCGCGTATCGTTCTCTCTACCAGCATGGAAAGATCTGCCAGCAGGCGGTACTTACGAGCTTGATATGGTTTACTACCTACCAATCTCTGGTCCTGCGAACTACTCAGTGATTTCTGGTGGTAAAGAGTTTGCGTTCAAGTTTGAGCAACCAGACCTACCAATCGGAGACCTAAACGCAGGTACTGGCGGTGGCGGTACAACTGAACCAGGCTCTTGTGATACTGCTGGTTTGGTAACATACCCAAATCTGCCACAAACTGACTGGGCAGGTAACCCAAGCCACGCAAACCAAGGCGACAAAGTCATCCACAATGGTGTGGTTTACCAAGCAAACTGGTGGACGGCTTCTGAACCAGGTAGCGACGGTAGCTGGGCTACAGTATGTAACATCTAATCATTATTGATTAACTGTTATTACCTAACTTTCATAGGTACTTAAACAAAAGCGCACGGTAATTATCGTGCGCTTTTTCGTTTATGTTGTCGTTTGAATTGAGGACTCTCAGAACTGGTAGCTCTCCGGTATAACAACAATGCCTTTTTCTGAGATCTTGAAGCGTTTGGCGTCTTCAACCTTATTGATGCCGATTTGTGTGTTCGGTGGTATGCGAACGTGTTTATCGACGATGCAATTCACCAGTTGGCTGCCTTCACCGACTTCTACATCATCAAAAATGATGGAATCCACAACGGTCGCGCTATCTTGAATGCGCACATTTGATGAAATGATCGAGTGCTGGACTGAGCCGCCTGAGTTGATAACACCGGTAGCTATGATCGAGTTGATGAAAATACCTTCGTTTCCTGTTGCAGAAGAGACGGTTCTCGCTGGTGGAAATTGAGGTTCGTAAGTGCGGATAGCCCAGTTAGATTGATAAAGGTTCATCGGAGGTACTGGTTCCAATAAATCCATATTTGCTTCATAGAAGGAGTCAATTGTCCCGACATCACGCCAGTAACAATCTTTATCGACACGACCTTTGCTGCCACAAAACTTGTAAGCGTAAACCGATTCGGTGTCGATCAATTTTGGAATAATGTCGTTGCCAAAGTCATGGCTAGACGTTTCCAGTTTCGCATCTTCGGTCAGCGCTTCTTTGAGCACATCCATATCAAAGATGTAGATCCCCATTGATGCAAGGCTCTTGGTTTTATCGTCTGGAAGAGTAGGTGGGTTTTCAGGCTTCTCGACAAAAGACTTAACCAGTCCGTTTTCAGCGATTCCCATTACTCCGAAAGCAGAGGCGTCCTTTACTGGAACATCCATACAAGCAACGGTCAGCTTTGCCCCTTTCTCTTTATGCTCCTCAAGCATCGCTGCGTAATCCATACGATAAATATGGTCACCAGATAACACAACAACGTATTTTGCGTCGTTCCGCGATAGTAACCATAAGTTGTGGTAGATGGCGTCGGCGGTACCTTCATACCATGCACCACCTTTGCGCATTTGAGGCGGAACTGCCGTAATGTACTCACCAAGTTCGGGATTAAAAATCGACCAACCGTCACGAAGGTGCTTTTGTAGTGAGTGAGATTTGTATTGAGTAAGCACTAGAATTTTACGTAAACCTGAATTAAGACAATTGGTTAGCGTAAAATCGATGATTCTGTATTTGCCGCCAAATGGTACCGCAGGTTTGGCTCGATCATCAGTGAGTGGGCTAAGTCGTGAGCCCATCCCGCCTGCTAAAATTACAGCGAGTGCGTCTTGCATAATATTCCCTTTCCCTTGTTCTACATGCGTCTAAACCGTGCTTAACCGGAGGAGGTGTTATACAACGCAACAATTTAGAATGACATGTGCTGGTTTGTTTGTTAGCTACTGCAAACTGTAGTACAAGAATCGCGCCATTGAATATTTCTTTAAAAATCAAAATGATGAATTTTGTGACCGAGAGTTGATGCACTATATTAGTGAATTAAAAAATAGACAGTGCATTATATTGGGGCGGTATAGAATCTGGGGATTTAAAGAGATTATTGATTTACAATGTAAAACCTATTTAAAACAGTAAGATAAAGGGAGCTGTCTAGCTCCCTTTGTGTTTGATTTCATTTAAATGAAGCTCATTATGACAAACCGATGATATTACCATCTTCATCAAGGTCGAGATTCATAAACGCTGGCTTGTCAGGAAGACCGGGCATGGTCATAACGCTACCCGATAATGCGTACACGAAGCCAGCACCGGCACATAAACGCAGTTCACGAATTGGAACAGTAAAGCCAACTGGCGCGCCTTTTACTGAAGAATCGGTGGTGATAGAAAGTGGCGTTTTAGCAATACAAACAGCTAATTCGTTAAACCCTAGTTTTTCAAAATGAGCCAATTGCTGAGTTGCAAGTTCACTCATTTCAACATTTGTCGCACCATATCCAGCTTCACACACAGACATCAGCTTCTCCTGAAGGGATTGATGTTTCTGATATAGAGGTCGGAAATTCGTGGTTTTTTCGCAAGCATCAACGACATGCTGTGCTAGATCTCTCGTACCTTCACCACCTTGGGCAAAAGCAGTGCTGATAGCGACTTTAACATTTGGATCGAATGCGTGAATGAGATCTTGAAGCGCGATGAGTTCTTGTTCGCAATCTTGAGGGAACTGGTTAATCGCAACAACGGCTGGGATTCCATATTTATGGACGTTCTTGATGTGCCACTTTAAGTTTTCAAACCCGGCTACCAATGCCGCTTGGTCAGGCGAGAAAATCGAATCTGGAATTGCCATGCCAGGGCGCAAGTCGTAGTGGTCGGAGTTCGCTTTAAGGCCTCTTAACGTCGCAACAATCACCACACAGTCAGGCGCTTTGTTGGCAGCCGCTGCTTTAATATTACAGGCTTTCTCAAATCCCATGTCAGAGCCAAATCCTGCTTCAGTTACCGTGTAACGCGAAAGTTTTAACGCAATCTCATCAGCGATAATAGAAGAATTGCCATGCGCAATGTTAGCAAAAGGGCCTGCGTGGATCAGAGTAGGGACACCTTCAAGCGTTTGCATCAATGTTGGTGCAATGGCTTCTTTCAACGTTACGGCCATCGCACCTGCTACTTGTAAATCTTCTGTGGTGATAGGCTGACCGTCGAGATCATAAGCAACAACAATTTTGCCAATGCGCTGACGTAAGTCTTTAAGATTTTTTGCCAACGCAATAATGGCCATCAACTCGGATGCGGCTGAAATATCAAAGCCTTCGTTACGCTCAAATCCGTTAATGGTTTTGCCATGTTCGTTCAAACCAATTTTGACCATGCGAAGTGCACGGTCGTTGTGGTCCATCACGCGTTTCCAAGTAATGCTTTCAACGTCAATTTTTAATGCTTTTAAACCAGTTCGAGCTTCAAAGGCGTCATATCCTTCGCGCTGCTCGTGGAATAAGCGCGCATCTAAAGCTGCAGACGCTAAGTTGTGTGCAGCCGTAACGGCGTGAATATCACCCGTCAAATGCAAATTGAGCTCTTCCATTGGCGCAACTTGGGAATATCCGCCACCTGCGGCACCACCTTTGATGCCAAAGACAGGCCCCATTGATGGCTGTCGAATACATGCCATCACGGATTGCTTTAGCTTCGCCAGTCCTTGAGCAAGGCCAATGGTTGTCACGGTTTTGCCTTCACCTAGTGGAGTTGGGGTAATCGCGGTGACCAGAACCAATTTGCCGTTTTGGTTGTCATTCAGGCGGGCTAAACACTTAGGGTGTACTTTGGCTTTGTATTTTCCATGTGTATCAAATTCTTCAGGCAATAGACCTGCTTTTTCAGCGATAACATCGATGGAAGATAACGGTGTGTTTCGGCAAATTTCAATATCAGACTGCATGGATACTCCCAAATATGGCTAACACGCGGCGTTCAACATCAAGCAATCTATGAAGACTGTATTGTTGTTGCGCAAACGTTTGCGCGAGAATAATACTGGTATAAAATTAGGTGTAAAGAAGTTCGTGCGCCTTCGCGTGCTACATAGTAACAAAATCCACTAAATACTGCGCTAGATCAAAACAAAAAGGCCACCAAACGGTGACCTAAGTATATTTTTTGCTCTAAAGCTAACCTTCTTAGCGATCCCAGTAGGTCTCTTCTAAGCTGTCTTCGCGTTCTGGCAGAGCTCGCGATAGGCGAGGAGAGTGCTGAGTTAGCACTTCGTAGCTCACGCGGTTCGCGTATTTACAAATTTGAGAAAGTGATGAATACGTCAGACAGCGTACTTCGTGTTTCTCTGAAGTTGGCACTTCTTTCTGATGGAAAGAGTTTGCAGCCATGTCATGCAGCAGTGCTGACAGTGCGGCATCACCCGCGCCATTAGTGTTCTTAATTTCTAGAGGGCCACCAAGGTATGGACCGATATGTGAATACACTTTCATTGGATTCACACAATCTTCTTTGCGCATTGCGCGGCTGAACTCAAACTTGTTGAATTCCTCAATCGAGCTTTCAAGAATATCGTGTGTAGTTTCACGTTTCACTTTTTCGTCCGTGTAACCTGCCATGTAAAGACCGTTTGGCCCGGCAGTACAAAGAACAAGATCTACCCACTCAAGTGCTTTATCCGCAGCGGCGAGTGGATCGTTTTCGCCTGTCAGCGCCGCGCCCTCTTCTTCATTCATAGCCACAACAGATACGTTTTCACGAATGTACTCTTGCCACCATTCCGCATTGCCTTCAATCACGTACTTTGTACCTAGAGTAAGAACAACAGGTACATCGTGCTTCTTGGCAAAATCAATCGCGCGTTGTACTGCTTTAGGCATTGGGTCTTCTTCTTTACCGCGCATTAGGTACGAAGAAACAACAAGCGCAGACGCTTTCTCAAATACTTCTTCAGGAATGCTTTCTGGAAGAAGTTGATTCATGTGACCTTCGTTAATCGCGAATGTACGTTCACCATCTTGAGAGATAAGGGTGTAGCAACGACCAATCGGGCCATCTACCGTTTGTAGGTGGTTTAGGTTCATGCGTGAAGACGTACGGCAAAGGTAGCGGTAGGCGAAAGAACCCACTTGAATGTTCTTTGACATTACGCCAAGCAATACAGATTTACTGTCTGCTAGAACAGAATAATTGTGCAGCGTGTTACCAATAGTATCGCCAGGATACTGGTGTGTGATCAGTCCTTGCTCTACTAACTCTTCATACAATGCATCTGCTTTGCTCTCTTCAAGAACAAGAGAATGTCCTTTACTTAGGTTGTATTTTTCTAGAAACGCATCATCCACACGAGCTTCGATATCTACGATGGTTTGACCAACACCGACAATGGTTGGGCGGTATAGCTTAGGCGCTTGTCGAATTTGGTTGACTAATGGATCTCGAGCGTGAGTTGGGAAGTAGTGTTTAGATTTACGCTGACCAGGAAACTTCATGCTTGTTCTTGAGTGAGAAAAAAAAGAGGCGGGATTGTATCACAAAAAAATGAAAATCGTGGTGTTTTATTGCAAAGAAATTTGCCCGCTGAAAAATGCAGCGGGCTGACGAATTCGTAAGCGAATTGAGCTTAATTTATCTTAGCTTCAGTCGGTTGGATGTAAGCTTTCGTACCCCAAAGAGGTACAGTTGATAGACTGTGTTTGAAGCTGCCTGATGTCTCTTTAGTTGAGTAAGAAAGGTACATCAAGGTTTGATTTTCTGGATCATAAATACGGCGAATCTTCATCGATTTGAAGAAAACGCTCTTGGACTTTTTAAATACCACTTCACCTGATTTGCTCTTATCAATTTTAGTAATCATCTCCGGTGTAATTTCACCAGTTTGACGGCAAGAAATTGAACTGTCGCTTGGGTCCGCTAAACTGAAGTCCGCTTCGATGCTCGCTACATGGCAAGTAACGCCTGGAACTTCAGGGTCTACGAGCGTATTCAGTTTTATGTCTTTCATAGTAAACATACCCAAAGACACATCACCAACCTCATCGTTGCCACAGCCAGCAAGAATGGTAACCAAACCTAAAGCAAGCAAACGTTTTTTCATTATTCCGTCCTTAATTAGAAAAATATATAGATTCAATCTATCAGACGTTGGCATCTAAAACAAAATTTGGCGCAACCTCAGGACTTTAGCTAGGTTTGTTAAGGGCTTCATGCTAATGTACCGCTTCAAAGCGAGTTCATGTTTAAGAGTCGAGTCAATGCGGTATAGAAAATCCAGTTAGGTTTTCGAAATATTGGCGTGATGGCTCATATACAGCCCTCGTTTTTGACTCGCTACTACTCTGTAGCCTGAGATATTTAAGGTACTCAAATGAATGAACAGCAGTTAGCCAGCATCGAACGCAAAAATGCGTGGCTGCACGATCTCGTCGAAGTTGAATTTCCCACTCCTGAAAGCTTGAAAGGTCGCGAAACCTATTTCCAAGCAATAAATGCTCAAGAATACCAAATCGTTGCTAAAGACTCCTTGTTGGAAGGCGAAGCGAATTTGCAGGCTGATGAAATTTTCCTCGTGGATTTTCATCGATTGACTATTATGTTTTCGATTCTTCAGTCTCAACGTTGGGAAGAACAGTGTGACCAAGAGATGATAGTTGAATACCTTACCCAAATTATCTTAACGCCGGATTTTGAGTTGTACGTTGGTTTTAAAGATGGCAACCCGGTGGGTGCAGCCATTGCAAGTAGCTATGAGGGTAACACGCTGATTTCTGACGTGGCCGTTTCTCAATCTTTAGATAAACAACAGTTTTCAGCGGATATTGCGAAAAGACTTAATAGTGATCACAAATTATGTGACACAATTATAATAGAAAGTTGATCAATATCGGCTTCATTTCAAAATGAAGCGCTACTATATGCAACATTGCATTGGTTCGGCTGGGTAAAAAATGGTTAAGCGTTTAGCGCGTTTTCTCACTCTTTTGTTGTGCATAGGAACGGTTGCCGTACAAGCTGAGGAAACAAATTGGGATCTCAAACGAGTTCTCGTGCTTCACTCCTATGATCCGTCTTATCAATGGACTAATGACATTCAGGCGGGAATCGAAAAGGGGTTCAAGCAAACTGACGGCGAAGTCAAACTATCCATTGAATATTTGGACGCGAAGCGTGTTCATTCCGAAGGCTATTTGCAACAAATGGCGAGTTATCTTCGGTTTAAATATCGAGCTTATGAATTTGATGGTGTGATTATCTCTGACGACGCAGCCATGCGTTTCGTCAGAAATTATTTTCAGAACCCCAAGCGCAATGTTCCTATGGTCGCGATTGGGATTAATGATAAAGGCTCTTCTCTCGATACAGTAAGTACAAATGGCAGTGTGATTTACGAAGAAGATCGCGTGGTCGAAAACATCGCGCTGATCAATCGTTTGCGTCCCCGTATCAAAAATTTGTATTACCTTGCCGATCGCAGTGTGACCTCAGAACTGATATATCAACGCGTGAAAGCAGAGATGAACAAGTTTCCACGTATCAATTTGATTGAAATTAGAGACGCGAGCCTACAAGAGGCGGCAAATCAGCTTTCTACAGTCAGTGCTAATGATGCGGTTTTGTTGACTCACTACAATACGGAAGGGGATTCAGGGAAATATCACACCTACAGAGAAGTGGCTCGAGCTATTGGTGCAAAAAGCCGTGCCCCCGTGTTTGTGATGTGGGAACTCTATTTAGGCGAGCCGGGAATACTGGGTGGCTTTGTGAACCGCTCTGAGCAATTTGGTTATGAAGCTGCGGAGATAATGGCGAGTAAGATGGGGATGTCTCTGACGTCAGCGGCGCATGCGCTGGCTATCACTGAAGCGGTCTTGGACTATAAGGCGCTCACAAAGTATGAAATCAGCCATTATGACATCCCTAAAAATGCTGAAATTCTTAATGCGCCACCGCCACTGTTTAAAGTAAACCTCAAAACACTGTTGTTCACGTGCGGCATTATTGTGCTGCTTTCTCTTGTTGTTGTGATTCAGTTTATGACTATTCGCCAACGCAAAGAGATTGATAAGAAAAATAGAAAAATTGTGTTGCTTCAAAAACGAACGCTAAACGTCCAAAAAGAGATGATTCACGTGTTGGGTGAGGCGATTGAAAGTCGCTCTGGAGAAACTGGCCAACATGTAAAACGTGTCGCTAAACTGTCTCGTCATTTAGCTCAACTTTGCGGGTTGACGCACCGTGAAGTGGAAATGATTGAAATCATTAGCCCTATGCACGATGTAGGTAAAATCTCTGTGCCAGAATCGATTCTCGACAAGCCTGGTGCATTGACAAGTTCAGAGCGTGAAATCATGAAGCAACATACCATTAAAGGTTATAAGTTGCTGAACATGAAAGAGGGCGACATCACCAAATTAGCAGCGGTGGTTGCCCACGAACACCATGAAAAATGGGACGGTACGGGTTATCCAAATAATCTAAAAGGTGAGGAAATTCATCTCTTCGCACGCATCGTCGCAATTGCTGATGTATTTGACGCATTATTAACAGAGCGTTGCTACAAACGGGCTTGGACAATTAATGAAGTCGTCGATTGGTTTAAGTTGGAACAAGGCAAACACTTTGACCCAATATTATGCCAACTGTTGCTAGATAATTTAGATGACTTCATCGAAGTTCGATACATGTATCCTGATGCATAACAAACTGAGCAAGATTACATTCGGTGATCTTGCTTAGAAAAACAGGAATTGCTTTTCCCCATTTCTACGAAATGCCAAGTCTGTCGTTTAAACAAATCTAAACTCAAATATGATTAAGCCATACATTTGTATTAAAAAATAAGTTTGATCAGCGACATCGACAAATGCGTCTAGGGGAAGGCTATGGCAATTACCAATATTAAATGCGTGATTTTTGATTGTGATGGCACGTTGGTCGACAGTGAGCGTTTATGCTGCCAAGCACTAGTGAATGTATTTAATCAACACGGTGCAGAGTTAACGATGGAAGAATGTGTTTCTCACTTTAAAGGTGGAAAACTGGCCGATATTCTTCTTGATACCAAAGAGTTGATGAACATTAATGTTCCAATTGATGTTCTTGAACCCCAATACCGAACAGAAGTTCAAAAGTTGTTTGTTCGTCATTTACAACCAATGGATGGCGCTAAAAGGCTGATCCAATTCCTCGACTCTCACAATATTGAATACTGCGTCGCGTCAAATGGACCCAAAGATAAAATTGAATACGCACTTGAGTTAACCGGTCTGCTTGATGCATTCAAAGGAAAAGTATTCTCTGCGTTTGAAGCAAATAGTTGGAAACCTGAACCTGATTTGATCATGTACAGCGCGATGAGCATGGGCTTTTTGCCTAGCGATTGTTTGTATATCGATGATACACCCAAGGGTGTAGAAGCAGGGTTGAATGCCGGAATTAAGACGGTTCAGCTATTTAATGGTGAGGCCATTAACCGAGTCGACGATGACCGAGTTATTCGCATTCAACATTTGGATGAATTAAAAGAGCAGCTCATGGGCTGCTCTGTTTAACCGTTTAATGACGAGAATGACTTAGGTTATGAATTTGTTTAATTTTCGACTGTAAATATGGCGCTTGGTAAAGGCATTGAATGGATGAGAAATTTTTCGTGTGGAACCCACAAGCAGCACACGTGAATTTTTCACCGTTTGATGAGATTAAGTATTCATCACATTGGCAAATAGGGCAGTTTAGGTTTTCGTTGTCTTTTGTATCGTTGTAATTATTCATATTGTTTTCCAGCAGCAAATTGGAATTGGCAGGTTAAGCATAGCGGAACGCCGTCCGCTTGAACATTATTTCATCAGGTACAAGGAGAACTTGAGATTCACTTCAAAATAAACCGTTTCCCAATCGGTATTTGATCAATGCTATTTTCCTTTCATTCCTCAAATAGACTTGAAGTTATTCAATAAGTTCGGTTTTGTTACACCAGAAAATGAGTACGAGACAAGTACGTAGATAAAGTGAATGCGAGTTATATTCTCGAAACAAATAAGTGAATACAAATGTAGAAAATAAAGGCTCCCAATTAGGAGCCTTTATTTGTTATTACCTTGTTATCAAGCTGTGCGGTAACGCTCTAATACTTCACCGAGTGAAACCGACGCTTTAGTTAAGTTCGCGACACCAACAGTAGACTGCTCCGCCACTTCTCGAATTGTGCTGGACTGAGTACGGATATCAGCAAGCTCAGAGGCAATATCATTCGCAACCGCACTTTGTTCCTCCGCGGAAGTAGAGATTTGAATGCTCATGTCCATCAATGAACGAGCAGAGTCCGCAATCGCTGTGAAATCTTGACCAATTTCATCGATCAACTGGCTGCTTGTTTGAGCTTGCTTGACCGTTCTGCCAGTAATCGAAGCGATGTTTTGGCTTTCCGATTGCAGCTTCTCAATCATGGCTTGGATTTCTACCGTGGCTTGTTGTGTACGACTTGCCAGCGTTCGGACTTCATCGGCTACAACGGCAAAACCGCGGCCTTGTTCGCCTGCGCGAGCCGCTTCGATAGCGGCATTGAGAGCTAACAGGTTGGTCTGCTCAGAAATCGCATTAATGGTCGTGATGACATCATTAATCTGCGTAGTGTTTTCATTTAAGTTGGTGACTGATGAAGAAGCTTGCTCGATGTAGCTCGACAAGGTTTCGATCTCAGCAATAACGTGCTGTACACGGCTATGGCTCGTTTCTATTTTTTGTGCATCTTGATCCGATTGCATGGTCGCTTGTTGAGAGATGCTCGAAACCTCTTTGGCAGAGGCCGTCATTTCTTCCATTGCGGTTGCGACAGAATCAAGTGTTTGGTACTGGTGCGTAATCTGTGTTTCGCTCAGTTTCATGTCTTGTTCAAATGCAGACGACGTTTCACTTAGCGTATTGGCGTTTTCTTTTACGCTATTGACCAGTTCGCTTAATGTATCCATCGACTTATCTAGTGCGCAGCCAATGGTGCCAAACTCGTCACGGCCAGGGTGAAAGCCCAATCGAGAAGTTAAGTCACCGTCACCAATTTTCTCTGTTGTGGTGCATAGCACCCACAAAGCACCTCCGATGAATGTCGCTACCCAATAGCAAAATACTGCAAACGGCAAAACCCATAGAAAACTAAGAAGGAAAGAGGTAAGGGCGTCGGAGCGCAGGGCGTTGTATTGATTGCCAGCGTGCTCGGTCAATCGAACAAGCTCACCCGCAGAGGTTGTGCCATAAACCGTGGTAACACCATCTGCAAACAAGCTTTTTTGTTGATGGTTAGCTTTTGAGATACCAGTAATTTGATAGATATCTGTGGGATTAGCTTCGATGATGCCATCTAGTTTTGCTTGCACGTTGGCGATAGATTGTTGCTCGAACTGATGCAAATCATTTAGGTATCGGCTTCCTGCTACCGAAGTGAGTGCCACCAGAAATAGGAGGAAAATAACCCACATTTTGTCGTTGATAGACATCTTAATAAATAGTCGGTCTATCGTTCTAAACTCAACTTCTCTCATTGATTACTCCATTAGAGATAAAAGATATTGAACAAATCTATGGGTATATCGAAACAAAATATGCGATGCGAATCAGCAAAATATGTAACGAAGGGTGAGTTTATTTTACAAAATGAGATCTAGGGTCGCCTATAACAGTATGTTATGTCTTTTAATGATAGAAATGTCGATGTAATTCCAGCTATCTAAGTGAAGATGGCAGAGAAGAGTAACGACGCTGCAATCGTTTACTTATGATTATGCTCATAGGTTTTTAAATCTTTACTTTTCGCTGTCATGAATGTGTCATATAAAGTCTATAAAAAGGAGTTGCTGTCACCGAATGAAATAGGAAAGGTGGCAGTAAGTTGAAACCGCAATGTTTCATAGTTTCATAAAGGAGGTCACAATGAGCGACCAATACCAAAACGACGAAAGCCTAGAGCTGCTAGATGCGCTTGAAATTGGCATTATTTTGTCGGAATACGTTGGCTATGACAACGAAAACGAATAGTACCGTTTAGTACTCTCTTCACGTTCTTTTAGACGTTATACTAAGTTCATGAAACACCGAGCCAAGAAGGGCGAAAGACGGTAAATGAACTTTTTAGCCCACCTGCATATTGCAGATCACTGTAATAGCCATTTTATGGGAAACTTGCTTGGAGACTTCGTCAAAGGAGATCCAAGCAAGCTATACGATTCTGACATTACTAATGGCATCAAACTCCACCGCTTCGTTGACCGAATTACCGATCATCACCCTATTGTCGAAGAATGTAAGCCACATTTTAAAGGCGTAGCGAGACGCTTCGCACCAATTGCGCTAGACATGTTTTGGGACCATTGTTTAGCCAAGCATTGGAATGATTTTCATCAAGAGTCGTTAGACGACTTTGTCGAGTTCGCATTTAAAAAAGTAGACAAAGATGTTCACGAACCGCTTCCTGCGCGTTTTATGTTATTGCATCAACGCATGTGGCGGGGCGGCTGGCTGCAATCTTATCAAGATCTCTCCAACATCGAGTTTGCACTGCATCGGATGTCTCAGCGAAGCCCGAGAATGGCTGACTTGACGACTACGTTTGAGGTGTTAGATGGTGAATACGCAGCCTTAGAGGCGAATTTCTCAGAGCTTTATCAAGACGTGCTGCGCCAATCACTTGAATTTCACCAACAGCTAAGCAGTTCATAACTTAATCCTTTGGCGTAGAGGTAGTATGGCTATGGCGGCTCTGGTAAACTCTGCGCTCCAAAAATTATGAGGTTTATCATGTCCGTTAATTTTGCTGATCTTGGCATTGAACAACAGTTAGTCGAAACGTTGAACAATATGAATATTGTGACGCCAACGCCAGTCCAAGAAAAATCGATTCCCCACGTACTGGCAGGCAAAGATCTTCTTGCGGCTGCGCAAACGGGTACCGGTAAAACGGCGGCATTTGGTTTGCCGATTATTCAGGCGGTACAGCAAAAGAAACGTAATGGCACACCTCACGCTCTCATCCTAGTTCCGACTCGTGAATTGGCGCAGCAAGTGTTTGACAATTTAACGCAATACGCGGAACACACGGATCTACGTATTGTTTGTGTGTACGGCGGTACAAGTATTGGCGTGCAAAAGAACAAGTTGGAAGAGGGCGCGGATATTCTTATTGCTACGCCGGGCCGATTGTTAGACCACTTGTTTAACGGCAACGTAAACATTTCTAAAACTGGCGTGTTGGTGCTTGATGAAGCTGACCGAATGTTGGACATGGGTTTTTGGCCTGATCTGCAACGCATTCTTCGTCGATTACCGAATGACAAACAAATCATGCTGTTTTCTGCGACGTTTGAAAAACGCATTAAAACCATCGCTTACAAACTGATGGATTCTCCTGTTGAGGTGGAAGTGTCTCCAGCGAATACAACGGCAGAAACGGTTAAGCAGATGGTGTATCCAGTTGATAAAAAGCGTAAGCGTGAGTTGCTAGCGTATTTAATTGGTTCACGAAACTGGCAACAAGTACTTGTTTTCACTAAAACCAAACAAGGTAGCGATGAGCTTGCAAAGGAGCTCAAACTGGATGGTATTAAAGCGGTTTCGATTAATGGTGATAAATCGCAAGGTGCTCGCCAGCGTGCACTTGATGAATTCAAGCAAGGTAAAGTTCGAGCCCTGATTGCGACAGACGTGGCGGCTCGCGGTCTAGATATTCAAGAGCTTGAACAAGTGGTGAACTTTGATATGCCATTTAAAGCCGAAGACTACGTACATCGTATTGGTCGTACTGGCCGCGCGGGTAAATCCGGTTTGGCCGTTTCATTAATGAGCCGAGATGAAGAATATCTGCTTCGTGCGATCGAAACGTTGTTAGACCAGCGTTTGCCTCAAGAGTGGCTAGAAGGATTCGAACCAAGTCTAATCGAAGAGGTAGAACCTGAGCGTGATGGTGGCGGTCGTCGTAAGAGTCGTTCGTCAGAAAAGCGCAAACTAAAAGCAAAACTCGCGATTCATAAAAATCGTGGCAAGCACCGCAAGTAATCCAGGTATTCAAAGGCAGCAGTGCTTAACAAGACGATCTTAGGCCGTTTTGGCCTCTTCGTACATTTCTAGGGTTTGAGGCATCGCAAGCAAGTAGCCTTGGTACATATCGAAACCGAGTTTTTTCATTAAGTTAAGTTGATGCTCGGTTTCAATTCCCTCGATAACGGTTTTTGAACTCAGTTCTTTCGCGAGCGCTAACGCTTCTATTAACGCAGAAAAATCCCCGTCTTCGTATTTCAATAGCAGTGAACGATCCATCTTAATGATGTCTGGTCGAACGCATTTCACTCGCTCGATGGTTGAGGCATTAATGCCGTAGTCGTCAATAGCAAGTTTAAAGCCTCCGTCACTCAGTTCTTTCGTCGCTTTGTACAGAAAGGACTCATCGCCTGCGCTTAATTCAACTAACTCCATCACGATTTGTTCTCGACACAAATCCGCCTCACAAATCACTTGCTTCAGTAAATGGCTGTATGAAAGGTCTTTCGCTAGCATTTCTGCAGCTCTGGGAAGCACATTAAGAAAGAGCTTTTTATTGCGGTAACGAGATTGCCCAAAGTTTTTGATGTGAATAAGGCGACTAAGTCGCTCGACATTAAGTTGAACATGTTCAGAGATGGAAGGAGATTGGAAAAAGAGATCCGGACGTATCATAGAACCATCAGCAGTGCTGATTCGCACTAAGGCTTCCAAGCCGATGATGGAAAGATCCTTTTTATAAATGGGTTGGAAGACACTGCGAAGTGTCAACTCCTCATATTGCGCGATGTACTGCCCATCTACTTGTTTAGAAATGCAGCCAAGAAGCTGCGAGATGCTCATCATTATTACGACAACCTAGATCAATGGTTTTTGATTGGTGTTACATGGACACCAACTTTGATTTCAGTAGTCAGAATCTAATTGGGCTAGGCCATATGAGGCAAGAGGGTTAATACGAGATGATTAGATTTATCGAGCCGTATCAAACAAATGTATGAATAGACTGATAATCTACCTGTTGCAATTTGATACTACCACTGTAATACGGCGTACAACTGCAAGTACTTTCGAACCAGTTGTTGTTTGTTAGAACGACGCAAAGGGTGGCCAAATTTGATGTAACAAGGGCTGATATCAAAGCGTGTATCAAGGGATTGAGTGAGCTGAGATTCACTGGTGTAAAGAGTGATGCCTTGCTCAGTATATTCATTGATTTGATCCGGCAATTCGCCCATCCACCAATGGAGCAGTTCTCGGCTGGTTTTACTGCGACTGATCCAATGATCGCAAACAAGGAAGAGCAGGTCGTTAGGTTGCAGCGCGTAGCCATACTCGCTTTGCCATTCGGTTATTGAAGACAACAAGTTTTCGCGACACGATTTACCGGCACTGACCATGTGATGGCTTAACACCCAAACCGTTCCAATCTCAGAAGAAATGCGATAGTGGTGAGGTAGGTCTGGAGCGTCGAGTACTTCAATCGGTTTTACGATGCTGTTGTAACCAAAATGACGGAAGGTGTGTTCCATACGGCGAGAAAATGCAAGACCAAGATGGTGTTCACTCATACCTTGGTTATGTACCGCAGGATAATGCTTCTCACACAGTTTAAGACAATCGTCCTGAAAATCATTGACACTTTGGATCACTAGGTCGAGTAGCAAAGAATATCCCTTAATGGTTAACAAAACGAACCGCAAAAGGTTAGCATAGTCTTTTCAGAATAGACTAATTTAGATCGGCAACTTCTTGATCTAAACACCAAAATTAGAAGCAATACGAATTTGGGGTGATTAAAGGCTACACAATCGAGACGAAACTCGATTATTTCGTAACGGTTAGCGAAATCCCCATTAAGCCGCACTAAAAGGAACACGCATGATTAAGTTAGAAAGAGCCCAAAAAGAAACATTAGCGTCGGCAATTCAAGATTATATGCAGGATGAACTCAGCATTGAGATTGGCCAGTTTGACAGCGAATTTCTGATAGATTTTATTACCGATAAACTAGGCGCAGTCTATTACAACAAAGGCGTTGAAGATGCGAAGGCCGTGATAGAACGTCGAATGCTTGAAATGTCTGATGAGCTTTACGAGATAGAGCAAGAAGTATCAATTTAAGCTTTTGCGCATTCAATACGCCAAAGTTCCTTCAAAATTTTCGAACAAGTTGATAGATACGGTGCGATTGGCTGGATGTAAAGGATGGTAAATAATCTGTTTCATATAAGGTAAATAGGTTAATGTTGTGTTTCTTGCTCAACATTAACTTAGGAATATATCTAGGAACGTGAGATGGAAACACTGGTAAAAAGCTATAACCTGCCTGCTCGAGTAATGCACTGGCTTTCTGCGCTTTGCATTATTGGTCTGTTTGCTGTGGGTTTGTGGATGGTCGACCTTAGCTATTACAGCGAATGGTATCGAACTGCGCCACATTATCATCGCTCTGTCGGTATTCTTCTGGTCATTCTTACTGTGGGTCGCATCGTGTGGAAGCATGTTACGGCGTCACCAAAAGTAGAAGGCAGTCGATTTGAAGTCGTCGCAGCTAAAGCGGCACACGGTGTGATGTATCTATTACTTCTCACAATCTTTGTTTCAGGTTACCTCATCTCTACATCTGATGGTCGCGGTATTGAAGTATTCAATTGGTTTACTGTACCCGGCGCAGGAGAATTATTTTCTGGTCAATCAGACATCGCAGGTGAAGTTCACTTCTATGCAGCTTGGGCTGTGATCCTAATTGCAGGTTTACACGCTGTCGCTGCGCTCAAACATCACTTTATCGATAAAGACAACACATTAAGAAAAATGTTAGGAGCTTCAAAATGAAAAAGTCACTCTTCGCTACAGGACTAGCAATCGCTATGGCACTGCCTTTAGGTGCTCAGGCTGCAGACTACGTTATCGATACGAAAGGTGCTCACGCGTCTATCAACTTCAAAGTTAGCCACTTAGGTTACAGCTTCATCAAAGGTCGTTTTAATACTTTTTCTGGTGACTTTTCTTTTGATGAAAAAAACATTGCTGACTCAAAAGTAAACGTAGTAGTAGACACCACAAGCTTAGACTCAAACCACGCTGAGCGTGATAAACACATCCGCAGCGGCGATTTTATTGATGCTGGCAAATACAGCGAAGCGACTTTTAAGAGCACGAAAGTGGTTGATAAAGGTAATAGTAAGCTAGACGTAACGGGTGATCTAACGCTACACGGTGTGACTAAGCCTATTACTATCGAAGCAGAGTTTGTTGGCGCAGGTAACGACCCATGGGGTGGTGAGCGTGCTGGTTTTGTTGGCACAACTCGTCTAGAGCTTACTGATTTCGATATCCCAGTAATGGGTTCATCGAGCTACGTTGATATGGAACTGCATATCGAAGGCGTGAAGAAGTAATTAAGCTTTGAATAAATGAAAGCGCTCTTGGTTTCAAGAGCGCTTTTTTATTGGTGCCATGTAACGCTGTTAGTTTCTAACAATTAGCGTTTTGTTATTGTTCGTTCGTTCTTTATTGTTTAAGCAGTTTCTAGTGCTTTATCTTCAACAAGGTTTAGTCGCTCACCGAATACTGGACGTAGGGCTTTAAGGACTTCTTGGCGAGTAACAACACCAACCATTTGACCATTTTCAAGAACCGGCAATACTTGCGGTTTGCTAACCTTCATGCTTTTCGCTCGTTCTTCTAAAGATAGAGAAGTTAGACGAGTTGCAATCCCCATGCTGCTTGTTGGGTATAGTTGCTCTTTGTCGATGCATAGGAACTCGACCACATCCACCAAACGATCGCTAGCATCAATTGCAACGACATCACGACTCATCAGATCAACCACTTTTTGATCTTTCACTGGGATGTAATCTTGACACCACAGTTCAACCATCACGTCGTGTGCAGAGAAGAAACCAACTAAACGATTGTGGAGATCCACCACTGGTGCGCTTGTTAGATTGTTGTCTAATAGAGTATCAAGAGCTGCGGCTACAGGCATTTCCACGCTGAGTGTAACCGGTTTTGGATTCATGATGTCCTTTACGAAAGATGCGTTTTTCATTGTGATTTCCTTAACTGACGATAACTGAGTTGTATTTGTGATAGATGAAACATTGGCTGCTTTTAACTCTGGGCGGCGGTAGATACACCAGTTAGCCAAACCAACGAGTACCGCGCCACCGACGATGTTGCCAAACGTCACTGGAATTAAGTTCGCACTAATAAAGTGTGCGACATTTAAATCCGCATATTGGGAAGCCGGTACACCAACAGATGCCCAAAATGATTCAGGGGCAAAATTGGCAATAACGATGCCTAGTGGGACCATAAACATGTTTGCCACACAGTGCTCAAAGCCACTGCTGACGAACATCGCAACTGGAAGAATGGTCATAAGCGCTTTCGTCATTGCGTTTGCAGAACTAAACGTCAACCAAATTGCAAGACAAACCAGTAGGTTACATAGAACGCCCAAAGCAAAGGCTTGAAGCAATGTATGGTGCAGTTTGTGTTGTGCGATATTAAGAGCATTCAACCCCCATTGGCCTGCATCCATTTGGTACAAACCTGCCGCAGTCACAAGAGCAAGCAAAAACATTGCGCCGATGAAGTTACCCACGTAAACCTTGCCCCAAATCGACAACATTTTGCCGAAAGAGATTTGTTTGTTTGCCCATGAGATGCTGGAAAGCACCGAACTGGTAAACAGCTCACCACCGCAAATAACGATAAGGATTAACCCCATACTGAAGGCGATACCACCGGCTAAGCGGCTTAAACCCCAACCTGTATTCGCACTGCCAGTTGTCACTGTGATGTAAAACAAAAATGCCAAACCGATAAACGCACCAGCCATTATTGCAAGGCCAAGTGTAATGCTGCTGGTTTTGTTTGCTTTACTTAATGCGAATTTCTCCGCCTCAGCCATCATCTCTTTAGGAGAAAAGTCCTGGTGAGTTTGAGAACTGGTCACCGCCATAATGACTCCTTAGTTTGTGGTTCCATAAAAAGCTCCTTGATTTATTAGCTCAAAAATGAATTGTTGTTTTTGTTTTGCGGTGTTCCCGAACCGCATATCCAGAATAGGGCGGTCAGTAGTACAGGTAAAATTGATAATATTTAGAAATCTCATCAAATTATTTGATAAGTTTTTAGCGCGGAGTAAAATGAACTCTATTGCTTATTGGGGCATGTTTTTGAGGTTGTGAGAGTATGGGAATACTCGCCCATGATGGAGGACACTTTGCGCTACTCTCTTAAGCAATTAGCGGTTTTCGACGCAGTTGCAGATACCGGCAGTGTAAGCCAGGCCGCAGACAAACTGGCTCTGACACAATCGGCGACAAGTATGTCGCTCGCGCAGTTAGAAAAAATGCTTGGCAGGCCTTTATTTGAAAGGCAAGGTAAGCAAATGGCCTTAACACATTGGGGGATGTGGTTAAGGCCAAAAGCAAAGCGTTTATTGCAAGATGCCTTGCAGATAGAAATGGGATTCTATGAGCAACATTTGTTAAGCGGAGAGATCCGTCTTGGTGCGAGCCAAACACCAGCAGAACACTTGGTGCCTGACCTTATCAGTATCATTGATAACGATTTTCCTGAGATGCGAATCTCGCTAGGCGTACAAAGTACGAAAGGGGTTATCGATGGAGTATTAGATTACAAATACGATTTAGGCATTATTGAAGGACGTTGTGACGATAACCGTTTACACCAAGAAATCTGGTGTCGTGACCACCTTACTGTAGTCGCAGCTTCTCATCATCCTTTTGCTCGTAACCCTTCAGTCAGTTTAGCTCAATTAGAGCAGGCGAAATGGGTGTTGCGTGAGCATGGCTCAGGTACTCGTAAAACCTTTGATAGCTCCATTCATCATTTGATTGAAGATTTAGATGTATGGCGTGAGTATGAACACGTTCCTGTGTTGCGCAGCTTGGTGGCTAACGGACAATACTTAACTTGTTTGCCATATTTGGATGTTGAACGTTACATTGAGGCTGGACGTTTAGTCGCGCTAAACGTACCAGATCTGAAAATGGAGCGCACATTGTCCTTTATTTGGCGTGCGGATATGGCCGAAAACCCGTTGGTCGATTGCATCAAGCGTGAAGGTTTGCGCATGATGAAGGGCAAACCATCCGTCTTATAGGTACTATCAATTTTAATGGGCTCTGCATTGCAGAGCCTTTTTTATTTCTTTTATTCGTCCATCTCTGTTCTTGTTATTTTCTAAATCTGTTGATTTATCGGTTGCGTCAAATAATTTGTGTAAAACATGAAACAAAAGGTGATATTGTTGTGATCATTATCACCGATAAACTGGCGCGATGTGCCTAGTATTGGTTCTTGATTTCAATGTATGAAGGCAGTTATCAAACCAAAAGGGTGCGATAGTCGCCGAGCAGGTACGAATACCATGACAACACTTTTAGCTATCTCTATTACTACTGGGATTCTGTCCGGCGTTTGGGGTTGGATTGCCATTTCTCTTGGCCTTTTATCTTGGGCAGGCTTTTTAGGCTGTACAAGCTACTTCGCAGCTCCAACGAGTGGATTAAAAGGTTTAGCGACAAGCTTAATTACTAACTTGACCGGTGTATTCTGGGCAATGGTAATTATTTATGGCTCCACTTACGCAGGTTTAGAGATCTTGGGTTATGTGATCACAGCTGTTGTAGCGTTTTTCATGTGTATTCAAGCGAAACAGGCTTGGCTAGCGTACATTCCTGGTACTTTCATTGGTTCTTGCGCGACATTCGCAGCAGATGGCAATTGGCAACTTGTTGTTCCATCGCTTGTATTCGGTGGCGTATTTGGCTACTTAATGAAAGCAACAGGACTTTGGTTACATGCGAAATCAACCGCTACTTCTTCTTCGCTCGCTGAGCAAGCACAGTAGTGAACCCCCGATCTAATTTGTATCCGCTGTGTATTGAGCTTTATCCCTCTCAATACAGTTAATCAAAATTAATGATATTTGATACAAGCACACTAAATTAGTGTGCTTTTTTTTTTGCCTAAATTTTAAGGGGATAGCGCAGTGCTATCCCCAAAGACTATTTAAATGGAAAACGAGTAAATAGATATATAACGCTTAAGTATTCCCGCTTGCCATAGTAACGATGCGTTTTAAAGTCCAACGCAACAGCACAGGGATACATTCCATACCTTTCTCTTCGCAGTGAGACACAATGGCTAGAGCCAAATCGGGCTTCGCATGTTTTTTCAAAACGCGGTTAACCACTTTCTTCGCCGGAATTGGATGGTCGTGAGGGACTTTGATCATGTCCTTAAAGAAAAGCTCGAAACCATGATTATAAAGAAAATGCTCGATGTCCCGATCGGGCAGTTCAGTGAGCCTATGGCGCTCTTGATCATGCCCAAGCTGCGCTCTTACTGTGTGGGCGTATTTTTTACCCGCAGGGTCACCATCGGTAACCACATGCCAATCGATACCGAACTCTTTGGCAACTTTTATTAATGAACGTAAGCCAGATTGTGCAAATTCGACAATCTGAACCCCTTCAGCGGCGAGATCGTATCCACATTGTCTTGCCAATTCATTAAACAACCAAACCTCAGTTTCGCCTTCCACTAATAGCCAGCAGCGCGCAAACAAAGCGCCAGCGCGATGAAAACGAATGTGGAAACCAATTCGTCTTAGCTCGTCACCACCAAACTTAGACGTGTTTAGACTCTTCGCGATAGTTTTGTCGGACAGACGGATAAGCCTACGGATGGAGTAGAGCGGTACGGAACCAAGCAAACTGCCACTGTTCGTGGTTAAGATTTTTTGCATTGGCAAAAGTTGAAGCAACGACCAAGCTCGAGCTAAATGCGTTGGGTGTAAACGACCTTCTGGATCTTCGATGATCAAAATAGGCCGCGCGCAACGTCTTAAATCCGTCGGCCCTTTGGCTTGGAGATATGCATTAAGCAACCCCATTAAGAGCAAGCGACTTTGCTTATCGTTGGTCTCTTTCAGGTATTGGCTCAATCCTTTATCAGAAGATGGGCTAGTGTAGAATAATCCGTCTCTCGGCTTTCTAGGGTTGCCTTTACTGATGCTACGAAACGCAAAATAGTGCTCGACCAACGTTTTCATGGCATCGAGGCTGCTTCGAATTTCTCCTTTGTTTACGTGACCCGGCATCGCCAACAAACGTCGACAGGTGTTGTTGATACGTTTTTCGATACGCGCGTTTTTGCTGTCACCATTAATGTGTGTCGGACGAGGAAAGCGACGAGAGTCCCTTAATCGAATGACAGGGTGCAACGTCATCAACTCAACCGCTAATTTTTCTGAATGGTGAATCTGTTTCGGTTTGCCATCACGGTCAAGAAACGCGTATTTGGTTGTGATGTCATGAGCAACGCGAGAGGCACTGATTCGATAATAAATGACATGTTCACCATCTTCTGTTGTGCACCAAGCGGGTTTGATGCGGCGATAACGACCAGCGTTTGCTTCATGTTTATCTTGTGCTTTGAAGCAGACAATAATTTGGATGTGTTGAGACTGAGGGTGAGAAATGGAGTAGTCGACGTGGAAATCTTTCAGTTCGAACTCATATAGACTTCCGTTGGCTGGTAACGCAATAGATAGGGCGTCGAGCAATGAAGATTTGCCCCACGTATTCTCACCAATGAGGGTAGTGAGTTCATCAAAAGAGAGTGAAAGGCGTTTGATGCCTCTAAACCCGGAGATTTCGATGCGTTCTAGTCTCATCTCAATCCTCCTTGCAATTATTTGAATTATAGAGAGTTATTTTGCTACTCCTAAGCATATATGAATTCGAAATTTTTGAGTTAAGCTCAGTTCACAAAATTACGAGAGCCTCCTATTGAATAGAGACCGCGACAAGCGTAAGTTGCTTTCAATTGAACGACAGACAGCATCATGATCACGTAAACGTGAAATCAAAAATTCACAGTTTCATAAAATTCATGATTCTGTCATGATTCACTTCTTATTATTATAAGGAATGAAAAGAGAGAAGATGAAAATGAATAAAAATCATAAGCCAGTAAGAATCAAACTGGCACACATCAATGACACTCATTCCTACTTTGAGCCAACGTCATTACAGCTAAAACTCAAAATCAACAAAGACCTCATATTAGAACCTTATGTTAGTGCGGGAGGATTCTCACGAATTGCGACTCGAGTTGAACAGCTACGTGATGATGCACAGCGTCAAGGGCAGGGAATGTTGTTCCTTCATGCTGGCGACTGCTTCCAAGGCACGCTCTATTTTTCCTTATTTAAAGGTAAAGCGAACGCCGATTTGTTGAACGCCTTGAATATTGATGCCATGGCATTGGGAAACCACGAGCTCGACATGGGGAACGAACCGGTTGCACTATTTTGTCAGCGTACCAATTTTCCGCTGCTCGCAGGCAACTGGGATCTGTCCAATGAGTCAAAAAACAAAGCGCATCGACTAAGCGACTGTAACAACGTACTGAGCTATCAACCGGATTCACGCAGTGCGCAATACCTTGTGAAAGAGTTTAACGGTGTAAAAGTCGCTATTTTTGGTTTGTCCATCGATAAAATGAGCGATATAGCAAACCCTGACGCCGATACGCCATTTATGACTGCAATTGAAACCGCGAAAGAGACAGTCGCACAAATTCACAACGATGGAATCAAAAACATTATCTTGCTTAGTCATCTTGGTTACGAGGGCGACTTAGAACTTGCAGAGCAAGTAGAAGGCATCGGTATCATCGTGGGTGGTCATAGCCACCGTTTGCAAGGTGACTTTACTGCGATTGGTTTGGGTGAAGATGATCCTTATGGTATCAAAGTAAATGGAACCTACGTTGTGCAAGCCGGTTTTCATGCTCTGACCATGGGCCATTGTGTGCTTGAGTTTGACGAGAATGGCCAAGCAACCATGTTGAATGGTCAAAATGAATTACTGTTAGGGCGCCGTATTTTCTGGGATTCAACATTGAATCAACAATTGGACCAAGGCGTATTTGAAACCGCTTGTGATTTTATTCACGGCCAACCAAATGTTGTGGTCTGTAAGAAACACCCAGAAACTCAAGCTATTTTGAGAGATAAATACATACCTCGCGTGCGTGCCTTGCAATCGCAGGTGATCGCTCATGTGGAAAGCAAAAAGCGTCATGTCCGTATTCCGGATGAGCTAGGCGGAAGTGAACTTGCCGGTGCGGTCGCTCGTTCTTTCCTTCATAGTTTAAATAAACGCGGGCACAACGTTCAATTTGCAATTCATAATGCAGGTGGCGTTCGTACTTCACTCAATCCAGGTGATATTACAGTGGCAGATGTTGCCGGACGATTATTGCCTTTTGCCGTACCGATCGGGTTTTACGATGTGAAAGGTGCGGTTATTCGTCGAGCTCTAGAAGGTGCAATCAATAACGCACTAAACAACGGCGTAGAAGGTACTGGGTCAGGCAGTTACCCATATACGTACAATCTGAACTTTGACTATCAAGCCGATGCGCCAAAAGGTGAGAGAGTCCAACGATTAGAAATATTTGATGGATACCGATGGGTAAAGGTTGATGATGACACTTGGTATCGTGGCAGCTCTTCGGCTTACACGATGAAAGGCAAAGAAGGCTATGAAGCCCTGCTTGATATGAAAGGCGAGGGTTGTGTGAGTAACTTATCAATGGCAGATTGCTTTATTGAACTACTTACAGATGAGCCTAACTGTTTGAACGAAAGTCACAAACTTTACTCTCAACAAAATCGTTAATCATTCTTGGTATTGATTTTGCTGTACTTTCCACACTACATGCGAGTGAGAGGGTGGGTGGAAAGTATGTGGAAAAAAGACTGGGCAGACGCCGCGGTGGTCATTGCGTGGGTAGCCGCTTGGTCCATGCTTGTGTATTTTGTGCCGCTAAATGGGCTATAAAGAACAAAGAGCAATAAGAGGGAGCACTGGTCAGTGCTCCTTTTTCTTTATATTCACATGCTTGATGGACTGCTGGCGATTAAATGCATTGATTTTATTGATAGGGAATTTTTGTTGGAAATCAGAATGATCAGGCGTATGATGGCGGCGTTTGGGGAGTAGTTAGCGCAAGTTTACTTATCGTCATCTCGTTAAGCGATCGCTTATCCGGTAAGTAAAGGTGTCTGATTGAACATTCAATCTTGGCACTTCAACGAGACCAACGCATTCATTGATTAGCAGACACATGGGTAATGTGACTGCTGGTTTGTATTGTTTGCGGAAGGTCACCAAACCCTGCTGTCCTTCCGTGTGGGAGGAAGCATGTCTCTTATCGAAAATACCACCCAGTTAAGCCAATCTGTTCTATTTCAAGAATCACTGACAATGTATGGTGCATTCGGCCTTTTCACACTCGTTTTGGTTGCGCTTGATATCTATCAAACCCGAGGCGGTGCCATTACGATGCAAAAAGCCATCGTTTGGAGCATATTCTGGTTCTTACTCGCGTTTCTTTTTGCAGGTTCCATCTATTTCTTTTGGGACGTTTACGCTCCTCATAGTGCTTACAGCAATGAGAAAGCGACCGTGTCATTCCTAACTGGTTACTTGCTCGAAAAGTCGTTAAGCGTTGATAACTTATTTGTCTTCGCCATCATATTTGCCCAATACAAAGTGCCAGAGCATCTTCGTCCTCGCGCGTTGCTGTGGGGTGTGATTGGCGCGTTGCTTCTGCGTGCAATTATGATTGCTGTCGGCGCGCAGCTTCTCGCCCAATACCATTGGGTACTCTACCTATTTGCGGCGTTCCTAATCTGGACAGGCATTAAGCTTGCTCGCGACAAAGGTGAAGAGGAAGAAGTGAACCCATACCCAGAGCAAGTGATTCGTAAATTGCTGCCTGTAACAGATGATTATCAAGGCAATCATATGTTCTTGAAGCAAGCAGGGAAGTGGGTTGCGACGCCAATGTTAATTGTAGTAGGCGTGATCGCCGTGATGGATGTGATGTTTGCACTCGATTCAATTCCGGCTATTTTTGCGGTCACTCGCGAGCCATTCTTGGTGTTAGCGGCTAACGTATTCGCGTTGTTAGGCTTACGCTCGCTGTACTTCGTGCTGCAAGCGATGCTGGACAAGTTTATCTACTTAAAACCTGCGCTCTCTGTGATCATGATGTTTATCGGTGTGAAGATGCTATTGGTCGGAACGGAATACGAAATCCCAACGATTTGGTCGTTGACGTTCTTGATTCTAGTAATGACTTCCGCGGTAGTTGCGTCGGTGTATAAGAACAAAGAAAACAGTCGTTCTCGAGTTAATATTACTAATCAAAAATATTGATAACCGGATTTTTGAAAAGATATTTTTAGTATTGATTTGTTAAAGATTTGTTACTTAAAAGCTTGGAGTTATCCCTGTAACTCCAAGTTATTCAAGCAAAGTAGGTGGCTTTTGAATTTTTATGCAAAAAGTGGACATTTCTAGCTTGTAGCAATGTGAATGATTTGTTTTATTAGAAAAACTAATTTGGTTGGTCAAATTTTGTCATTTTTTAAACAGTGAGGAAGTGACTACTATACAACCAACAAAACATATTACTGCTTTTAAAGAGAGGCAATCATGGCACAAGCAATGCAAATGACAAATGTAGCTTTACCAACCTCTATGGATAAGAAAACCTACGCGGTTAACTTCAAAGGATTGATTGCTCACTTACTCGACATTCTTTTTGTAGATAACTCTGCTCCTCGCAGCTACTACGCAGAAGATTTGTCAGCTCACATTCAAAAAGATATCGGTATGTACCGTTAATCTGAACACTGTGAAAAAATAATGCCAGCTTAGTCGCTGGCATTTTTGTATTTGCTGTTTCAAATGGACCTGATTCAAACGCATGGGTTAGGGGGCCTTCCGAAGCACAAACAAAAACGGGGTTCCAACTGGAACCCCGTTTTATACAAAAGTAACTAAAATTACTTCTTACGGCAGTACTCTGCGATCACGTACATTGACTGACCACCGTTTGCCTTACCTGAAATCAGTTTAGGGTCATCACCAAGGCTGATACCGCGAATCACAGTACCTTGCTTAATTACTTGGTTTGTACCTTTAACTGGTAGATCTTTGATTACTGTTACATCGTCACCTTTCTTAAGTTCAGTGCCGTTGCAGTCAACAGTTTTGTCATCAGCAGACATACCTGTCATTGCCCAGTTCTTTTGCTCTTCTTCCATGTACATCATGTCAAGAGCGTCTTGAGCCCAGCTTTCAGAGTTTAGGCGAGTTAGTTGGCGCCATGCAGTTACTTGTACCGCAGGAACCTGGCTCCACATGCTTTCGTTCAGACAACGCCAATGGTTAATGTCTTTAGGTTCTTCGATCTCGCTGTGGCATTTGTCACATACCATGATAGCGGTATCAACTGTTACGTTACCGTGTGGTGGTACAGCGTAAGCAGTTAATGGAGATTCAGATGAACACAGTTCACATTTTGACTCGCAGCGTGCAAGCAGAGTAGCTTCGATAGACATAAGGACTCACCTTAGTAATGTTATTTTGTGGCGGTATTATCCACTTTATCCTGAGAAATAAAAGGGTGTTAGCGAATTAAAGCCGAGATTTTACAATATTCCAACCTGATTAGGTGAAAGATGTAAAACAATCGCTAAATAAATAATATTTGGAATATAAAAGAAGTGGTCAATTACCTTGAGTTATGAATTGTTGTGTGAATTATTCAACACTATTTTGAGTGCGAAAAATAAAAAACCCAGCCTAAGCTGGGTTTTTTCGATGGATGAATGGTCGATTATTTCAGTACTGTTGTATCTGAAACATCACTCAATGCGTTGTCCATCAAGAAGTCTGCGTTTTCTTTTTGCATTTCAGCATGATGATTGACATCGGCAAGTGTGCCTGATGGCGACGCAAACGTACTGTGTGAAGCAATAGCGTTGAATTGAACAAAGCTTGACGTCGCAGCGACCGCTGTATTTAAGCTATTAACCTCAGTTAAGCCCAATTTCTTGGCTAACGGCTCTGTACCTGCAAATGGAGCGTTCGCAACGTTATTCGGTACCGTCTTATCACCTTCAACTTCTGTCATCAAGAATGGTGTAGTTAGAGTGCCTGAAGCAACTAGGTCTGCGGCATTAGTAAATGGATCTACAGTATCAAGCGTGGTTTGCGCTGCGTAGATGAACTGTGAGAAACCAGCACTCAGAGCTGCAAGCTGTTCCGGCGTCGCTAAACCTTCAAAGACCTCGTAACATGCTTTGTCATCTAACTGAGCACATTGCGCGTCAGCGTAAGACTTGTAATCCGTTGATGCTGCATAAGCAAGGTTGTGCTTGATTTGCGGACCAAAGTCTGAAGAACCCAACAATAGATTGCCGATTTGGCCACCAGAGTTCTGAATAGAGGCCGCGCTAAATGTATACAATGCATCAGCAGTAGGGCTACCTAGCGTGTTGTTTGCAACAGCAACCGCAGACGTACCAACAATACCGCCTAGTGAGTGACCTAGCATTTTCACTTGAGAGCCCATCATCGGGTTAAAACCTTGAAGAGGGCCTCCAGCCAATAGGCCGCCTTGCTCTGATACTACTAAACTAGCACGTAAGCCCAATACATCCAGCACGCTTTGACGAAGGTTATCACGCGCTACAGCAAGGTTAGAAAGGTTCAAGTAAGCAAGAACGTTCGCATTTGCCGATCGTTGTTCGTCTAGGCTACGTGTACCGTGGATTGGAAGATCGATAGCGATAACAGCTACGCCAGCCTGCACCATATTAAAAGCAAATGCATACGCGTTTTCTTTCGCTGAGGTGATACCGTGTTGGTAGATCACCACGTCTTTCGCTACACCATTTTGAGGAGTAAACAGTAAGAACTCGACATTTTCTAAAGACTTAACCTCAGGAACAGGAGAGTAACGAGTAATAACTCGCTCACTATCCAGCTGTGTGCCGTCGTTTAAGTACAGTTTCGAGCCTACCAGTTTTAGCTGCTCTGTTGGATCTGTTGCCAGCTTGCTAACGTCTACAGGAGAGCTTGCGAAAACGCCAGAAGAAAGTTGCTGAACCATGTTCGCTTGTTCTGCTGGATCGGTAAGTGCTGCGTTTAGCTTCGCTAGGCTTGGCATCGCAGACACCATCGGTTGCATGTTCCAGTTTGCGCCTTTTTCAAGGTAGTGTGGCAGTCTTACTTGACCCTGAGTAACATTCACACTCGCGCCAGATTGCAGGTAAAGACCTTTAATCGCGCTTTTCGCTGCATCTAGGTCACTGACGTATTTATTAAAGTCACTGTCCGAATCTAACGCTGTCATAAAGTCTTGTGTCTCACCAAGCACCATTGTGTACGCAGTAGAAAGGTCGACAGCATTCTCGTTAGTATCATTTTTGTAAATGGCATTTAGCGTGTTCGCGCCAGTAGCAAAACCTGTCGCAGTAACACCTTTAACAGCCGCTAACGTGTCACCTACAGATTGAGTGCTGAACCATGATGAGTAGACAATATCAGCTGGGTTGACTTGCGCTAGACCAAAAATACCTTCGACAGCTTCTGTTACCGCTTGTACGGATGCAAGATCGCCTGATTCGTACTTAACTTGTTTGCTCTTTGCCACCGCGTAGCTTGAAGAGGTGCCAATAGGCTCGCCATTAACGTCGGTTACGTCTTGCGTGACCGCGAAAATGTATTCGCTGGATTCATCAAGAGAATCGGCAAACTGAACATAAAGAGATTTACCATTGGCTTGAACAACGTAATCTTGGTTCTGAACAAGGACTTTTGAAATCGGGTTAGTTTTTCCGTCCCATTCCGTCAAACGCTGGTTGATTTTGATAACTTTAACGCCAGAAGCCAACATGCCAGGAGCGAAGCCATCGCCGTTAAAGTTCAAAACGATAGGCATAGACGTTGACCAACCGTCCATTGTGTTCATTGATGCGCGTGGATTAGTAAGGGCATCATCACCGTTAGTTGGCAGACCAAGCGTACCATCTGACGTATCCATAAGTAGGTAAGAAGGGGCAGGTACGTCTGCGTTTGCACCTTGGATAGTAAAGCTAATTGAAGTGCCACGATCTAGCAATGCTTGAACTTCCGATTCAAACGTTACTTTATCTGTTGTGCCTGAGCTTGATGTGTTGTCGCCACAACCTGCAAGTAGGATCGCAGAACAAAGCAGTGATAGTTTAAACGTATGTTTCATTGGGTTACTCCGAGAATCCTATTATTTGAAGGTGTAGTTCATCTGTACTGCACTGATGTATGCCGTACCTTCTGAATCAAACTTAATTTCTTGACCTGCTGCGTTAGTCTCAGTGAAAGAGCCCGACTCACTTTGTACCAATGCAAAACCAGCATCAAACGATAGGTTGTCATTCATTGCATACGTTAGACCCGCGCTGTACCACATACGGTCACTATCAGGGATACTCAATGTTGCTTCACCCGCTTGCTCGTCATAAGCCAAGCCTGCGCGGAATGTCCACTCTGTGTTTAGCGTGTAAGTTGCACCTACAGAGTAACGGTTGTTGTCTTCATACTTTTCTGGTTTGAAGAAACATACGCCGCCTTTACATTCATTACTGGTCGCTTTTAGTTCTTTAAAAGTGCTCCAGTCAGTTTGTTGCCAACCGTAATGAATCGCCCATTGGTCGTTCAATTGATGGAATGCAGATAGTTCGATAATAGAAGGAAGCGAAATCTTCAAACGACCATCGACTTTTGCTGCGGTTGCGATGCCAGAGTCGTAGCTGCTGAATTCACCATCATCAAAATCTAGATCGACTTTAGAACGGTAGCCAAAGCCAAAACGGTTGTTTTCGTTAAGTTCAAATAGGGCACCGACGTTCCAACCCCATGCGAAAGTCTCACCTTCCATGCCAATTAGGTTATCGGATTTACTGCTACCAGAACCAAATAGCGGCGCCAACGCACCTTTATGACGTGTCAGTTCTGCTTCTGCATAAACTAAGTTGATGCCGCCACCAACACTAAATTTTTCGTTGATGCGGTAAGCAATGTTTGGGTTGATGTTGACCGAAAGTAGCGAGGTGTCGCCAGCCATATCACCCGCAGAAATATCATCTGGATAATCTGTTGCAACACCGTAAGTGGTGAACATACCGATACCCCAAGCCCAGTTGTCATTGATTGGGCTGATGTAATAACCCGCAGGGACCACTTGCAGTGGTGCTACGTCATCAGATTGCTCTTTATGAAGCGTATCGTAAACGTTGACTTCAGGATCAACGATAGAAAGTGCGCCAGAAAACTGAGCTTCTTTGAAAAGAGTCATTGCCGCTGGGTTACGTGCAAGGACGCTGGCATTGTCTGCTACAGCCCCTTCACCTGAGAATGCTCGACCAAGACCAGATGCCGAGTGTTCAGCAACCTGAAAGCCCGCTGAATGGGCATTACACGCAAACAATATTGAAATTGTCAGCAGAGAGCAGTGCTTCTTGTTCATCCTTGACCCTCCTAGGGTGTCATTATGCTGGACCGAAGTCCTTGTAATTGTTGTGTGGTACTAAACAGCAGTTGTGATTGCATTGAAATACAACTGTGATGTAAACGCAATGTTAATTGTATGTTTAATAACTTGTCAAAGTTTGAGCGTATTTGGCGTTTTAAATTTGATGCATACGTCAAACGCCTGCTCGTAAGGGCATGTATTATCGTTATATTTTTTGTAGAAATGGTACGACCAGAATTGTTTTGCAAATCTTATGATTAAATAACCTTCAAATCTTGAGTTCACATGCTTTGATGTCACTTGTTATAAGAGGCATAATTCGACCTTTGTGGTTATCGCATTAGGAATCGCGTTGGAATTACTACACACTGAATTTTTAGGTCGCCCGTTAAGATTAGAAGGTTCGATGGCGGGATGGCAGCAATTGTACTGGGACAACACTCTAGTTTCTCAAATTGATGCGAGCGAAAAGAAAACAGAAACTTACACGCATCAATTTAAGCTGAGTGCTGGAGAAGAGGTTTTGCTTTGCCAATTAGACTGCACATTGGATTGGCAACCTTTTGATCTGACCTATCGCGCCACCGTTAACGGTGAGCTAATTACGGAAGGTTCAAGAAACGAAAAAGATATTGAAAGGCAGGTGCCACAGGTCGCGCCGCCATCAGAAAAGCGCTTGAGTGTCATCGGTATTTTTTCCTTAGGTATGAAAGCCTTAAAAAGCGCGAAAGTGATTAAAGTTGCGCTGGCGTCAGCAAGTTTAGCTGCCTATTCATGGTTGTTTTCTATTGAGTTTGCTCTGGCTCTTATCGCTTGTCTTATGTTCCACGAATATGGGCATATCAAAGCGATGAAGTATTTCGGTATGAAAACCAAGGGCATTTACTTGATCCCGTTTCTAGGTGGCTTGGCTTTAAGTGACGAGAAAATAAACACGCGTTGGCAAGATGTCGTCATTTCTATCATGGGGCCTTTCTTTGGATTGGTTTTAAGCATTGTGTTTACTCTGCTTTATTGGATGACAGGCGAAATGATATTCGCTGGTCTTGCTGTGTTTAACGCGCTGCTAAACCTCTTTAACTTGCTGCCGATCTTACCGTTAGATGGTGGCCATGTTCTAAAGAGTATTACTTTCTCGATGAATACTTGGATTGGGTTGGCGGGCAGCATTGTTACAGCACTACTTGGTATTGCGCTCAGCTATTCATTTGGTTTAACGCTGCTCGGATTCTTACTGATGATGGGGATGCTGGAAGTGGTCATGGAATGGCGTGCAAGACATCACAGCCACTTGCTGCCACTCACTCGCTACGGTCAATTGTTCTCATTGGTTTGGTATTTAGCATCCGTTGGTGGTTTTGTTGGGATTATTTGGTATTTCGCGGGGCTGGGTGACAGCTTACTCAGCTTACCTTTGCAAATTCTTGGAACTTAACGAAAGTTCTCAACACACAAATAACGAAAAAGCTCCTTAAGTAGGAGCTTTTTTGTATCAGACTTTTGTAGGGTTATACGCTTTCTAACCACATTTCGGTGCTTTCACATTGTACTTCGGCAACTTGTTGATGGTTGCCTGTAAGTCTTTGATTCGCGTACTGTGAGAAGGGTGAGTAGAGAAAAATTCCGGCGGCTGCGCTCCACCTGATGCTGCACTCATGTTTTTCCACAGCTCGACGCTTTGATTAGGATTGAATCCAGCTTTCGCCATGTACTCTAAGCCAACGATATCCGCTTCAGACTCTTGCGTTCTTCCATAAGGGAGAATCACGCCGTACTGCACACCAACACCTAACGCGGCCATAGTGAGCTGTTGATATTGTTTGTATTCAGATGCGCCAATTGCCACATTAGCTAACGACAGCCCAGCATTGGCCAATTGGCTTTGAGACAACCGCTCGTTACTGTGTTCTGCTAAAACGTGCGCCACTTCGTGCCCGATAACCGTTGCCAACTGATCTTGGTTTTTCGCTACCTTGAGAAGGCCAGTGTAAACACCAATTTTTCCGCCTGGCAACGCAAACGCATTGACTTGGTCACTATCAAACACCACGACCTCCCAATCTTTGAAACCCGCTTGAGGTGGAATGGCATTGGTGATCTGCTTAGCTACGCATTGTACGTAAGCGTTGGTCTTTTTATCTTTACTGATTGGAATATCCTTCTTCATTTGATCAAAGGATTTTGCACCAAGTGATGACATTTCTTGATCTGAAAACATCAGTATTTGATTTCGACCAGTTGGTGAGGCGCTGCACGCAGTTAAGCCTGCTAAGGTCAAGAGAGCAGAGGCTTTAATCCATACCTTCATAAGTGGCTCCATATTCACTAATTCTTGTTTTGAACCAGTAGTATATACCCAAATGATGACAAGATGCATAGGCGAGGTAAGTGTGATTGTAGAGTTGAGGGCTAGCGCGTTTTGTCTTGAAGTGTCGCAGCAATAGAGACTATGCTAAGCGCTTGGCATAAATATGAATAAGCAGTCTCAACCTGCAAACAGTAAGAGCGAAAAATGAGTATTTGGAAAAAGCCGATCAGTTTGGACATCCTTAACGCTACATCAAGAAATACCATGATGGAGCACCTACAAATCGAGTACACCAACTTCACGGATGATTCATTAAGTGCAACGATGCCAGTGTGCAGTTTTACTCACCAACCGCTAGGTATGTTGCATGGTGGTGCATCCGTCGTGCTAGCAGAAACATTAGGTTCCATTGCCGCAAACTTTTGCGTGAGTGAAGGTAACTACTGCGTAGGTTTAGATATCAACGCAAACCATGTACGAGCAATGCGCAGTGGTTATGTTATCGGTACCGCAAAACCTATTCACCTTGGTGTTTCGACTCAAGTTTGGCAGATTGAAATTACAGACGAACGTGATCGCTTGGTGTGTACTAGCCGTCTAACGATTGCTGTGAAGCAACAAAAAACAAAATTGGCTTAATTCGACGTTCATCAATCAGCAGAGATACACCCAAAGGCAGAACATGGTTATCGAGTTTTCATTAGGTAAAATTATCGCGACGCAGCGTGAAATCGTCATCAAACTAACGGGTGAGGCAATGGTCACATTGCAAGCACAAACCGATGCACTTCAACTTCTTGGTCGTGGCGCAAATGTTGTGTTAGCCCATGGGGCCGAATGCAAATGGTCAATAAAATTGGATAATGAGGAACAACTTATCCAACTCGCACAAGAAATTGGTATCGATATTCAATAATTTACCCCTTCATATTTGCACTTTTTCATAAAAATGAGGAAACTTGACTTATTGACATCAAGACAAGTATTTCCTCTTTATGAGTAGCCCTCGTTTACGTGTTCAGTTCGAAACACTCTTTGAAAAATTTGCCGGTAACGACACAGAAGTTCAGCTAGAAGACATTACCGACGCTCTGTTTTGTACGCGACGAAATGCGCGTATCGTTCTCAATAAGCTCGAAGAAGAAGGGTGGATAGAATGGCACCCGGCTGCTGGCCGAGGAAAACTATCCAAACTGATCTTTAAACGCAATCGTAGTGACGTAAGCGAAAACTTAGCGAGACGCTACCTAGACGAAGGAAAGATTGGACAGGCGCTCGATGCGTTAGACAATGACGCCGCACGTTTAACCCAGGTGATTCAAGGTTATTTGGGATTGCAGCATCGACAAGGCGAGCAAGTCGTGAGATTGCCTTATTACCGACCGTTAGCCATGCTGAATCCGCAAAAGCCGATGCGTCGCTCGGAACAACACATCGCGCGACAAGTTTTTAGCGGTTTAACGCGTCTTGATGAAAACGAACAACTTCAACCGGATCTCGCACATACGTGGGAGGCGCTTTCTGACACTCATTGGCGTTTCTATTTGCGTCGTGGCGTACGCTTCCATAATGGTGAACCACTCACGACAGATTGTGTTGTAGAGAGCATTCTTGCCTTGAGTGGATTGAATTTGTTCTCTCACATTCAGCAAGTTTCGTCACCACAGCCTTGGACCGTTGATATTAAGCTTGTTCGTCCAGATCGCTATTTACCGTTAGCATTGAGCGAGTCTCAAGCCAAAGTCTTATTGCCACAAGCGCTTCGCTCTGAGGATTTTGACCGTAAGCCTATTGGCACAGGTCCGTTCCAAGTGAAAGTGAACGACGACAAACGCCTTATCCTTACTGCTTTCGATGGTTACTTTGGGTTTCGTCCATTGCTGGACCAAGTTGAAGTGTGGGTGATTGATGAAGCCTACTCATCAATGGTGTATCCAAGCCTGTCCAAGCCACAAATGAACAAACAAGCGTCGACCGATGAAGTGGAACTCGATCCGGGCTGTACCTTCTTGCTGCTTAACAAAAACACCGGGATCGCAAAAGACCCACGTTGGGCCGAATTTTTAAGCCAAACACTAAATAGCCATCAAATCTACGCGCACGTTCCCCAAGATAAAGTGATTGAACTGGGTGTACTGCAAGCATTTGGTTTAAAACCGGGGTGGATTGACTTAAGGCCGACATCCGTGGGTGAAGTCCCGCAACAAGGTAAATCGATTACCGTCGCTTATCAGAAAAAACATCCGATGTTTCCTGTCATTGCCAAAGCAATTAAACATTTGCTCAAACCGCACAGTGTCGATGTCGAGTTTATTCGCTACGATACGCAGCCGCCAAACCCAGAAGAAGTCGACGTTTGGGTAAAAGCAATGGGTATTGCGACCAATCGCAACGATGCCTTAGCGGGTTGGCTACTTGATTACAGCGACATCGAAAAATTCAGCGCGGGTTACGATTTTTCAGAATGGGCGACATTAGTCGATCAATGGCGTGCAGGCATTCATGCCGACTTTCCTGCTCGCGAATTAGGAAGGCAGTTAGTGAAAAGCTGTCAGGTTATTCCAATGTTCCATTGCTGGCTAGGGGTAAACAAAGACCACAGCGGTGCGCTTCAAAACGCAAAATGTAATGCGCTGGGGTGGTTCGATTTCAGCAATGTGTGGGTCAAGCCAGAGATAGAAGATAATGGCCAAGCCGAATAAAAAGCAACCGAGTAAAACTGTCGAAATTTATTGTGCGAAATGCAAAGCGCAGCTATATAAATATCGCAAGGGCGGAAAGGGGGCCTTGGTGAAGTGCTTTAAAGAACGTATTGTAGAAGATTACACTCAAACCCCTTGTTTTTGCCCGAGCTGCGGGACGGAGTTTGCACGAGATACGTTAGTCAGAGGTACGCCTGCGTTTAAGATGATTGGCGGAAAAGTGACAATGAAGTAGGAAAAATAATGAGCCAACAAAACGAATGCTGCATGGTGTTAAGTACCACCAATAATGAAAAAAATCGCGATGAAATCATCAAAGGTTTATTAGAAGCTCAATTAGCGGCGTGTATTCAGACGATGCCAATTGAGAGCCATTATGTTTGGAAAGGGGAAGTTTGTACTGATCACGAATGGTTATTGATCATCAAAACACGACGTGAGCTTTACGAGTTAGTGGAAGAAAAAATTGAAAACCTGCACGAATATGAGGTTGCTCAAATCGTACAGGTTCCTATTGTGGATGGTTTTAATCCGTATTTAGAATGGCTTCGCGAATCGACGTTGAGCCGACATTAAAAACAACGACAGTATGGCACCCGTCGTATCACACAACATGTCTTTCTGGGCATCCCAAATGTCTCCTTGGGAACCTAGGAAGGCAATGCCTTCATCGCCACCAGCCAGTTCGGCATACCACCACTCAATGATTTCGTAGCCTGCAGCCAAAGACATAATGGCAAACAACGCAAACCAGCATGAAAAAGTTGGGTTGAATTTTTTGTTGCGAATCAAATACTCAGCGATCGGGTAGGCATATAAACCAATCGCAAAGTGGGCTACGCGATCAAAATTGTTTCTCTCTGATCCAATTAGGTTATTGAACCAATCAAACGGCACTTCAGCGAAGGTGTATTTCGCGCCAATGGTGTGTAGGCACAACCAAATAAACATCAAAAGGTAAGCGGTGTTGCTGAACTGGTAGCGAATCGAAATCGCCCAAATAGCAATGAGAATACCAATCGCCGGAATGATTTCAGCAAACCAGACAGCACGCGAGCTAGGTTCTAATGCTGAAAATAAAAAAACGATGGCGTAAAAAATCGTCAATCCCAATAGTGTAGAAGTGCTTTTCATAGGGTTAGTTGATCCTTCAATTGATTTTTTAGAGCGTACAAGCATCGAGTTAAACCGTTTATATCTCTGTTTGTAATGCGTTAACAATGATTACACTTAATTGAACGGTGTGCAATTGTTTATTTTCATTGGTTAATTATTCACTAAATATGTTGAATTATTAGCGAACTGCTCAACATTAAAACGTTTGCGCGTGCACATTTCATTAAAGTTTGATTTACAACATGCCCATCCATAGAATCCGTGACTCAGTCTAATAAAAAAGAAGTAAAGTCATGAAACTGGAAACTGTCGATTATCTTGCTGACGACGCTGCTCAACAGTTCGTAGCATCACTACGCGAAACAGGATTTGGCGTATTAAAGAATCACCCAATCCCTCAAGAGTTGGTTGAGTCCATTTACAAAAACTGGCACGAGTTTTTCTGCTCAGAAGAAAAAAATGATTTCCAATTTAATGTAGAAACGCAAGATGGTTATTTCCCACCTTCGGTTTCTGAAGTTGCGAAAGGTCACAAAGTAAAAGACATCAAAGAGTACTTTCATGTTTACCCTTGGGGACAAATCCCAGAACAGTTGAAAGCAGAGATTCTTGAGTACTACGAGCGCGCAAACGCTTTTGCACAAGAACTGCTAGGTTGGGTAGAAGAGTACGCACCAAAAGACGTACAAGAGAAGTTCTCTATTGCACTGTCAGAAATGATCAATAACAGCGACAAAACGTTGCTTCGCGTTCTTCATTACCCGCCAATGACAGGCGAAGAAGAGCCAGGTGCAATTCGCGCAGCCGCTCATGAAGACATCAACCTACTGACTGTACTGCCAGCGGCGAATGAGCCTGGTCTGCAAGTTATGAGCAAAGATGGCGAGTGGATCGATGTTCCATGTGACTTTGGTAACTTGATCATTAACATCGGTGACATGCTACAAGAAGCATCAGGTGGTTACTTCCCGTCAACGACACACCGAGTTATCAACCCAACAGGTGCTCGCCAAGAAAAATCGCGCATTTCATTACCGCTTTTCTTGCACCCAAAACCAGATACAGTACTTTCTGAGCGTTACACAGCACACAGCTACTTGATGGAACGCTTACGTGAGCTAGGCGTTATTTAATCAAACGCGATCCTGATTCCAAAGGCCGATGGTTTTTCGCTATCGGCCTTTTTTCGTTTATGGTACAAAAGTAACGACGTTGAGCTTCGAAATTTGCTCAATTTTAATCGCTTATAAATCAAACGAGGGCGCATGGAAGATCAATATGGCGTATGCGATAGCAGTCAGAGTGAAATAGAAAACCCGTTGCTTTGGCCAGTGCTTGAGATTCTCAGAAAGCAATCATCTGGCTGGAAAGTGCACACTTTAGCCAGCAAGCTCAGTGAAAGTGGTTACATCAACCAGCTTGACCCTTCGCCAGATAAAGACTTGTTCAAAAGAAACTTTTTGATAATGAACGCGCTGTATCAATTGCAAGAAACACTCTATCCAGACAGTTGGTTGCAGGTGGAAGCGATGGACATCATATTGATGTCGGCATCAGAAGCGAGTCGAAACAGCGTTGATCCAAATGATCCTCTGCGACAATACTATTTGGATTGGAGCCATTATGAGGCCAACGAAGATGAAGTGCGCCGATTACTCAATGAGTTTTGGACTCGTTATCAACGCTTTGTTGGCGGTGCACCGGAACATAATATTGATAGAACCAAAGCACTTAAACTCTTTGACTTAACGGGCGACGCATCTCGTATTGAAATCCGTCGACAATGGCGAAAGCTGGCGTTACGCTGGCATCCTGATCGAGAAAATGGCGATGCTGAGAGATTTAGAGTGTTGTGCGAAGCATGGAACGTGCTTCGAAATGGATAAAAAGAAATGAAAAAGGCAGCGATTATCGCTGCCTTTGTGTTGTAGTTCACCAACTTAGGTAAGTAGTGATAAGTCAGGTATAGAAATGCTTAGTGTGACGGTTTGAACTGCGATTTACGCATGCGGTTAAGTGCGGCCATCACATCCAAAGTACGTGGTTTAGCCAGGTCGCCTTGTTTAGGCAGTGACGCGTGCCATTCACCCGATAACATCTCTTCAATTTCTTTCGCTGGGTTATTACACCAACCAGGTAATTGTGCAAGTTGGAACCACAACCAACCAATGGCATTCACCTCATCAGCAGACTCAATCTGCTCTAGCGCACTTAGGTCAGTAAACTCTTTGCCAAAACGCAGTGAGTCTTTACCTTTTGCACTTACGCGGAACTTGCCGTCGGTCAAAATGTTCATAAGAGCCATGCGGTTCAGTGCACGAGGTCGGAAAGTCTGTAGACTCTCTTCTGATTCGTTGTGGCGTTGAGTAGGATGCTGCGCGATCACTTGTTTGGCTTTTTCAGTCACGTCGACCGCTTGGTAGTCATGCATCTGAATAACGGTATTCGCCACATCCAGATAATCACCAGAACCGCCCATAACGATGATAGTAGAGATATCAAGTTCAGCACGTAATTGACCGATACGGTCAACCAGTGGTGTGATTGGCTCGTCACCTTTCGCCACGAGTGCCTGCATGCGCTCATCACGAATCATAAAGTTAGTTGCTGATGTATCTTCATCAATCAGCAGTGATGTCGCGCCAGCTTCGATAGATTCTTGTAGCCACGCCGCTTGCGACGTTGAACCTGAGGCATCTTGCGTTGAGAAATCTGCAGTATCTTTACCCATTGGCAAATGGTTGATGTAGTTCGACAGGTTTAAGTGATGCACACAACGACCATCTTCGGCTCGAATCTTCATCGCTTTTGGGTCTGTTACGATGTACTCGCGACCATCGCCAGGAATATGATCGTAAATTGAACGTTCAATGGCGTTCAGTAATGTCGACTTACCATGGAAACCACCACCGACAATCAGAGTGATACCTTTTGGAATGCCAAGACCAGTCACATAACCTTTGTTTGGTGCATGCAAAGTCACTTGTAAAGACTCAGGAGCCGTAAACTCTACTGCATCTTTCATCGGTAAATCGCAATTACCCGCAATACGTGGCAGAACGCTACCGTTTGCTACAAACGCGACAAGATTGTGTGCTTCTAATTGTTCTCTTAGGGCGCTTTGATCTTCTACGACTTGGCAGTGCTTCACCATCGCTTCTTTATCCAATTCTCGCTCAAGCGTCGCACGTCGAATGAACTTAGGCAGGTGGAACGTTAGGATGTTGTTGGCCTTTTTACCAAGCACAGATCGGCCTTCAGCTGGTAGGTTTACACGAAAACGCAGCTCAATCCCTTCTTCTGTGAATAGCACCGCTGTGCTATCTAAAACTGTCTGACCATTTAAAGCAATTGATACAGTATTTTCTTGCTTAGCAAATTGCTCAAAGCTACGAGCAATAAAGTCGCGAGCCGCACGTTGGAACGCAGGAGACTCGTCTTTTAGCCACTCAAGACCAGTTAGTGACCAAGCACGAGTCGCACGAAAACGTGACGCAGAAGCATACGGGTCGCCTTGAACATGATCGATAAACAACGTGAAATCAGTGAAGTCATACTGACCTTTGATTTGTTGGTAAGCACGGTAGTTCTGCTTTTCAATTTTCTTAAGCGTGGCAGTTAACTGATCCATGAAGATATTGGCCTTTTAATTAGAAGCGGGCGGCGATTATAGAAACCACCGCAAGGAGAGTAAAGGACAGCTTAAGAAGAATAGGCGTATTGGCCACCAATTTGACGCTGATTAAACAAACTTTGTTCGAACTCGTTGCAAGGCATCGGTTTTCCGTACAAAAAGCCTTGTCCGATATCGCATCCTTCACCAATCAAAAACTGCTCTTGTTGTGGCGATTCAATCCCTTCAATGACCACTTGCAGCTCAAGTTTTTTCGCAATATGGATGATGGAACAAATGATTGCGCGGTCATCGTCGGACTTTTCCATTTGCTGAACAAAACTCTTGTCGATTTTGATGGCGTCAAAAGGATACTTCTTCAAATAACTGAAAGAGGCGTAGCCCGTACCAAAATCATCAAGTGACAATGTCACGCCAAGTTTGTTCAATTTTTTAAGGGTTGTTCGAGCGACCACTTCATCAGCAATTAACGCACTTTCCGTCACTTCTAACTCAAGAAAACGTGCCGGAAGGTGGAACGCTTCGAGAAGGTGTTCCACTTGCTCGGCAAAATTCACGTTCTGCAGTTGAATAGGAGAGACATTTACCGCAACTTTGAAATTATCGAATAACTCAGACCACTGTTTGGCTTTGTCGATAGCAGTACGCAGAACAAATGAGCCAACTTCAAATATGAGCCCATTTTGCTCAGCCATATGGATTAGCGCTTCGTTAGACACATCGCCTAAAACAGGGTGACGCCAACGTAATAGCGCTTCTGCACCTATCCATTTGTGCGTATGAGGGTTCACTTTCGGTTGGAAATACAACATCAAATCGTCATTGCGTACCGCTTGGAGCAGATAACTTTCGAGCTGATTATGGTTGTTCAACTCATGCGTGTGGCTCTCACAGAAGTAACTGTAAGCTTCACCCGACTCTTTACATAGCAACATCGCGTAACAAGCATTTTGTAGAAGCTGTTTGGCACTGCTCGAGCGATGAGCCTGAACTACGCCAACGTAGGAGTGCAAATGCACTTCTGTGTCGTTGATGTAGAAGTTCCCCACGCTGATATTAGTGATTTTATCGAGCAGATTATGCAGTTTCGAATTAGCATCTTCTCCCCATAACAAAAGCACTAAGTCGTTTGAACTTGGGCGACCAGTAATGAAGTAGTTTGAATCGTTCGTCCCAAGGCGCTTGCGAAATTCTTTGAGGATCTCATCAAACGCTTCAAAGCCGTATCGAGTTTGTATACTACGCGCATTGCTAAAGCCCACATTTATAATAATTAAAGACTGATGCCCGTGTTCTAAGGATTGAAGCGTATCTTCAACCACCGCTTCCAGTGCGGCGCGATTAAGAAATCCGGTACCTTGGTCATGGGTTTTCTGGTAGTTAACTTGTCTTTCAGCGGCTTTGCGGCGGTCAATTTCTTGAGTGAGTGAAAAGCTGAGTTGGGCGAGGTCGGTGGTTCGGTTTTCTACTCGATTTTTAAGTTCGCTGTTAAGTCTCAACAGTTTGTATTGCTGGTAGACAACAGCAAGTTGAGCTTCTATCGAGTCCTTGAACGTATTGAGCAATTGCCGGTAAGTTTCGCTGTACTCATTGGCTTTGGAGTCCAACATACAAATGGTTCCAAACGTTTCGCCATTTGGCCAAAACAACGGCAAACCACAATAGGAGAGCATACCAAGTTTGATGTCCGGGTTATTCGACCATTTTTCATCGGCAAGGGCATCGGGAACAACCAGTTGGCTTTTGGTTTCAATGACATGTTCACAGTACAAACCATGTCCAAGATCTTCTTTGTCACCAGCTTTATATGGATTACCTTGAGTGTCGCTTGAGGTGTTTACTTCGATGTGGTTTTGATGCACTCGCATGATAAGCGTGGTTGGCACGTCTGCAATCTGTGCGAGGAGATTGACAATATCCTGCCAGCTTCGCTGCATGGATTCAGGAATCTCATAATCTAGTGTTTGAAATCTCCCCATAGAGGCCTTCCTTTCCGGTAGTTTCACATCCTGTGAATCGAAGATTTATGCAGTAGTAATTGTTATAACATTAGTCGTTTTACTTAAGTATAGGGTCGCCCACAGACGAAACAAAAAAAAGTCCTGAAAACCTTTCAGGACCCTAAATTGTTGGAAGCCATCTCAAATATGAAACAAATTTGACGAACTTATGGCTTAAGTGACGCCAAGGTTTCTAACGAAATGTCTTGCGAGTAGTCTACATCGTCAAAGTTAAAGCCGTTTAGTTTCATGAACTCGTCTTTAAAGCCTTGGTAATCACCAATCTCTTTAAAGTTCTCCGCATTCATTTGTTCTAATAAATGACTCACTTCAGCCTGCGTTTGCGGATCCAGTTCTAAATCATCAATTCGAATCAATCGCTCGCCATCAACAGGAACTTTAGGCTGATCGTAAAGCTTCGTCGTGAACAGACGTTGCATTTGTTCGATGCAGCGTTCATGCGTGCCTTTCTCTTTCATTACTCGGTACAGAGCTAAAAGGTAAGGGCTCAGAGCAGGGATGAAAACACTGGCTTTCGTTACCAGCGCTTTACACACCGTGGCGTAAGCACCACCGTCGAAGTTAGCCAGTTTCAGATTCAATGCATGGCTGGTTTGGTGCAAATCAATTTTGGCTCGGCCTAAAGTACCATCGAGATAGATTGGGTGAGTAACTTCTGGGCCCATGTATGAGAATGCAATGGTTTTGCAACCTTGAGCAACGGATTCCGTGTTGATGAGAGTATCAATCCAGCTTTCCCAATCTTCACCCCCCATGACCTTAATGGTCGCTTCTGCTTCCTCTTCGGTGGCAGGCTCGAGCGTGGTTTCAACCCATTGATCATTTTCAAGTAAGATGGAAGCGCCAGTAACCGACTCACCAATAGGCTTAATCACACTGCGCCAGAACGTATCTGAATGAGGTTTTGGACGAACGCCCGCTGCAAGGCTGTAAATCACCAAATCGACTTCACCTTCAAAGTAGGTTTCGATCGCTTCGATAACTTCATTACGGACAGAGTCAGAGAATGCATCACCAACAATATTGATTGCAGTGCGTCCTGCATGTGTTGCTTCTTGTTTGAAAAAGATGTTGTTGTACCAGCCTGCGCTGCCAACCCCTTTCTCAGATGGACCTCGTTCAAACGAGACGCCAATGGTGTCTGCTTCAGCGCCGCCAAACGTTAGGGCAATACGTGCTGCTAACCCAAAACCGGAGGAAGCACCAATAATTAAAACTCGTTTAGGGCCGCTTTTGATCTGCGGGGCTTTTTTTACGTATTCAATTTGCTCTTTTATGGATGCATGGCAACCGTGTGGATGCGCAGAGCGAGCAACAACACCTTGAATTAACGGTTCTATTCGCATTGTTGTGATCTAACCTCGGTGAGTGGAATTCTGGTTAGATTAACGTAAAGTTAGGTAAAACTTATTGAGCTAGACCATCAAAATTAGAGATGTTTAACCAATTCTTGAGCAACGAATTCCGCAATCCAAGGTTGAGCTTCAGGTTTCGGATGTAAGCCATCATCCATCATCCACTCTGGTTTGGTGATCACATGCTCTAAGAAGAACGGCATTAACTGAACTTGTTGATGTTCAGCCAATTTGGGATAGATGTCGTAAAACATGTCGCTGTAGCGCTTGCCGTAGTTAGGTGGGACACGAATTTGCATCATGACCACATTGGCACCAGAATCTTTGATCATGCTAATCATTTTCGACAGATTCGACGTAATAACTTTGGGAGGGAAGCCACGCAACCCATCATTGGCGCCCAACTCGATAAGAACTAAGTCGGGTGTATGTTGGTCAAGCAGTTGCGGGAGGCGAGCCAAACCGTTGCCAGTAGTGTCTCCGGAGATGCTGCCATTAATAACTGTTACATCTTGCCCGTGTTCGAGCAGCGCGTCAGGGAGTAAGCTAGGCCAACTCTTCTCAATCGGCATTTGATAGCCCGCACTCAAGCTATCACCAAGAACAAGAAGCTTTTCGCTTGCTTGCGATGCGGCGGAAAGACAAAAAAAGAGAACTAAGGAAAGTAAACGAATCATGCAAACACCTGTACTCAAAGCACCTATTGTTCAAGCGAATTTGGTTTCTAAACAAGTCTCTACTAATCAAGAACAATTAACAATCCTTAAAGATGTAAATGTTGACATCAGAAAGGGCGAGACCATCGCAATTGTCGGCACATCTGGTGCAGGCAAATCCACGCTAATGACATTGTTGGCGGGGCTCGACACTCCAACCTCTGGAGAAATCACGCTTCTAGGACATGAACTTTCGAAGCTAGATGACGAAGCTCGTGCGAAAATCCGAGCCGATTCTCTAGGATTTGTCTTTCAAAGCTTTCTACTTATCCCAAGTTTGAGTGCACTTCGCAATGTGACCTTACCGTGTCTTTTACGCGGAGAAGCCGAAGATGAAGCACGAGCGACAGAATTGTTGACCGCTGTAGGATTGGAAAAGCGACTCGACCACTTACCAAGTCAACTTTCTGGTGGTGAACAACAACGCGTCGCGTTGGCCAGAGCATTTATGACTCAGCCAGAATTGCTGTTTGCTGATGAACCGACAGGGAACCTTGATCACCAAACCGCGGACAAAGTCATCGAGCTGTTGTTCGATCTCAATAGCCAGCACGGTACGACATTAATATTGGTCACTCATGATGTGAACTTAGCAAGCCGATGCGACAGAATTTATCGTATGGAGGCGGGTGAGCTTAAGGAGGAGATGTAATGTCAGCAGTATCTTCAAGTGAAGTAACATCTTCAGATCAACGTGGATTGAAGCAACACTCTCCGAATAAAAGTTTGGTGCGTTGGAGTTTGGGCGAAATTAGGCAAGGAAACCTTTGGCCGATCAGCGTCGCTCTTGTGTTGGTCATCGCGAGTATTTTTGCATTGTCTGCACTTGCATCTCGTATGGAGCAAGTGATTGTCAAGCAGGGCAAGGATGCATTAACTGCGGATGCGGTGTTCGTTTCCGCAAACCCATTATCTGACTCACTATTAAAATCGACAGAGCAACTTGAGCGCTCCGTGATGACCCGATTTTCGACCATGGCTTTTAGCGATAACGGAATGCAGCTTATTTCTGTACGAGGTGTCGATGAAAGTTATCCCTTAATGGGAGAGTTGGTTTTAGATGGGAATGAGTCAGGTCGCGTGAAGCCTAATCAGCTTTGGTTAGACGAACGTATTATGGCTCAATTAGAAGTCACTAAAGGTGACAATGTCACCATTGGTGATGCAGATTTCACCGTTTCAGGTGCAGTGCTGATGGAGCCGGGTTTAAGTTTCAATCCATTCCAACAAATGCCTGCGGCGTATATTCACCAAAGCGACGTAGAAAAAACAGGCGCGATACAAGTCGGCAGTCGAGTGCAATATCGACTGTTTCTAAAAGCAGACAATGCAGCGCTAAAGCAACTCCAAGATAAGACAGAGCTGTCACCAAGTGATCGCTGGCGTACTCAAGATACCGCGAGTCGCAGCAATGAAGTTTTTGATCGCACTACACAGTATTTATCATTGACCGTAGCTATCGTCATAATTATGGCCGCGACAACGTTGGTTCTTACTTGCCAAAACTACGTGAATAGCCGAACTCAAACCATCGCAATGTTGAAAAGCCTTGGCGCGAGCAGACGTTGGATAGAAAAGTGGTTATTGATTCAAGTTGCCATTCTATTGGTAACCGCCAGCATTGTCGGACTCATTCTGGGTAGCGGCTTGGAATATTTGTTACGTATTCCTCTAAAAGATCTCTTGCCAAACCCACTGCCGAGTTACGGCGTCACTCCGTTTATTGTCGCTGTGGTTTCTGCCATTCTCATCACCGTTCCGGCGCTTGGTATCCCGCTACTTGGGTTAATTAAGACACCAGCACTTGAGGTTTTACAGCAGGGCACAGCGCAACGATCTTGGAAGCGACTGCTGCTCGTTCTTGTCCCTGTGCTTCCATTGCTAGCGTTGTACGCAAACAACACTTTGGTTTGGATTGTACTGGCGGGTATTGCAGCCCTATTTGTCGTGTTGGCCGGATTAAGCATCGCACTGACGAAGTTATTCTCCCGCTTTGCCACCAAACCAGCGATGAAGTTGGCACTGAGCCGGATCAACCGCACGCCTATAACCAGCGGTCTGCAGTTTGGTGCGCTGTCGCTTTCTTTGATGCTCCTTTCCATTATTTGGCTTGTCCGTAGTGACATCCTCGCGGATTGGGAACGGACTTTGCCTGCGGATGCGCCTAATGTATTTGCATTAAACATTGCCGATTATGAACTGGCTAACTACCTAGAAACACTGGATAAAAATGGAGTGACGCGGTCACAAGCATTTCCAATTATTCGAGGACGACTCACAGAGATTAATGGCCAAAACGTTAAAGACGTTGAATATGAAGGGGAAGGCTCTGACGCAATCCGTCGAGAGCTTAACTTAACATGGGATGATCAGTTACCAGAATATAATGACGTTCTTTCAGGAAAATGGACGAACGCAAACAGTGTTTCTGTTGAGGCAGATGTCGCGCGCGATTTGGGTATTCAACTGGGAGACAAATTAAGGTTTGTTATCAACAGCCAAAACTTTGATGCGACGGTAGATACCATTCGTCATGTTGAGTGGCGAGATATGAAGCCTAACTTCTATTTCATCTTTTCTTCTGATGTGATGGCAAATGTTCCGGGTTCATATTTGATTAGCTACCGAATCAATGAAGGAAACGAATCGCTGCTTACATCAATGTCGAGAGCGCACCCAACAGTTTCTGTGTTAGACATCCGAACTATGGGAGAGAAAATACAGGCGCTAATACAACAAATCGTTTCTGCGATCACCATTCTTGCTTTGTTAGGCGTAGTTGCAGGGCTATTGCTCATTTTTACATTATTGCGCTTGAGCTTGTCTCAACGTCAGCAAGAAATCCGTCTGTATCGTACGCTTGGCTCAAGCAAAAAACGGATTAATACAACCTTGTGGGCGGAATACGGAATTATGGCGCTTGTCGCAAGTTCTGTCGCCGTTATGGCAGCCGAAGCTTGTGTAGCAGCAGTGATGAAGTATGGGTTTGACCTCAATGCTCAAATTCACCCTGAATTGTGGATAGCTTTACCGTTAGCCACTTTCGTTACACTGGCACTTGTTGTAATGAGTTTGTTGAAAAGATTGCTAACGCCAGTAAACACTTAATACCCATTTATATAACTAACGCGGACTCACTCCATGACATTTTTATTTTAGTTATCCACAAAAACGGTGGATAACTTTTGGGATAACTGGAGAGGTCAAAAATAGGGGTGTTTCCGCAAGCTTTACGCCATGGGTCTTAGAGTGGGATTCTTATATACAACAGGCTAAAAATTCGCTCATCAAACCACTTCGTCAAGCACTTTTTTTGCAATTTTTTTATTCCGTAAAGCAACTTTTAAAGTTATCGCAAACCCATGAACTTTTTGTGATTTTAATCATGCCCAAACCCGAGTAGAATCACGGTTAGTAAAGATTTCTCCTTATAAAATTTTTAGTGAAGCAATGAAGTCTGAGTTTCTAAGTCATAAAGATAAACACATCGCCGTTATAGGTGGTGGTGTAGCCGGTGCCACAGCCGCCATTCATTTTGCAGAGTTGGGATTCAAAGTCTCTGTTATTGAAAAGGGCGTCTCGTTAGTCAACGGCCCACCAATTTGTCACCTTCATGCGGGCGGTAATTTGTATCGTGAAATTTCTGAACAACAATGTTTGGATTTGCTTACGCAATCTATAGATACGATCAGACTGTATCCTCACTCACTGAATATTCGTCCTACCATTATTGCCGTACCTCACTCTGATGGGGGTGACCCATTCACGCTTCTGCCTCGCTTAGAGGTGATTAAAAGTGCTTACCAGGCGTTGGTCGACAAAGACGAACACAACAAAGTACTTGGCGAGCCTGAAGAGTATTTCAAACTGTATTCGAAAGAAGAATTGCAGGAACTGGCAAAACAAAACCAACCAGAACATCCATCCACATTTGATGAATGGAGCATTCCTTTTGCTCAGCACGCTGATTTAGAGCAATTAAAATATCCGGTCGTTGCCGTTCAGGAGTATGGTTGGAGCGTGTTCCGCTTAGCGGCTATTGCTAACTTAACCTTAGCAAAACTGCCTAATTCAAACGTGATTACTCAAGCGACACTGAATCAGGCAGATTGGCTTGGTGATCATTGGCAATTGACTTACGAACACAATGGCGTCAATTGTTTGCTTACTTGTGATTACTTAGTCAACGCATGTGGTTTCGAGACGGGAACTATTGATAACGCAGTTGGTGCTAAGCGTGACCGTTTAGTTGAATTCAAAGCCGCTTACGTGACCAAATGGAACGAATGTAACCAGCAATGGCCAGAAGTCATTTTCCACGGCCCCCGTGGCACAGATAAAGGAATGGCGCAGTTAACGCCTTATGGAGATGGCTATTTCCAGCTGCACGGCATGACGAAAGAGATCACGTTGTTTGAAGATGGCTTAGTTGAAAGCACGGCACTCTCTGCTCAACCTGAGCTACCTGTACCGTTACTCTCTAAAATTCGCAGTGGGTGGCGTGAAGAAATTTTGGGTGAAAGAACGCATAACGCAATACAACACATGGCCCAATTTATCCCTGATTACAAAACAGCGGAAAAAGGTGGCAAAGCGTTGTTTGGTGCTCAACAAATTCCAGGCACAGATCCCGTGCTTCGCGCGGCAGATGTTTCATTCGAACAAAATCACTACGCTCGAATTGAAGTTGTGAAAGCGTCTTCTACGTTGTTGGCTGCTCAAAAAATGCTTCAGTATTGGTTTGATATCACGCCTCAACATAATGTAGAAGCGCAACATCCAGTGACCGTTAATTGGTCTGAAGACGAAATCGAACAATACGCGATTAAACTGACCGAAGAACGAGGCTATCCGCATGCTCTAGCTGAACGCTACGGGATGTAAACAGCCAAAAACTGAATAGGGCTCAGTAGCCAAAAAACTGAGCCCACTGACACCACACATCCTGCAAACCTTGTCTATCACCCTTGATGAAACGCACTTTCTGACCCGGCTTCGCTTGCGCTAATCTAGGCAAATCTATTCTTGCAACACAACCAAGCTTTGGATACCCGCCAATGGTTTGGTGGTCATTGAGTAATACAATCGGATTACCATCATGGGGAATTTGAATGGCGCCTAGTGCGATCCCTTCAGACAAGATTCCATCATAAGGTGGCTTTACCGTATTTCCTTCAAGGCGATAGCCCATTCGATTAGAGTCTGGCGATATCGCAAAGCTTCCCGAATAGAATTTTTCTTTAGCTTCAACACTGAAATCATCACATTGATAACCTTCAATAACGCGTAGTGTAATTGGCAAGTTGTAATCTGGCTTGAAACGAAATGTCATGATTCTTGGTTTATGGTTAGGTAATGAATGCGCGTCAAAAGGGAGAACATCTCCAGCTTTTAGAGCGTTACCATTGCCTTCTAGTCCACCTAATGCTTCACGAAGCACGGTCGATGAGCTCCCAAGGTGCTCAGGCACATTAAAGCCCCCTTTTACAGCGAGATAGGCGCGAAGGCCATTTCTCGCCATTCCGAACTGAAGCTTTTGCCCTTTTTTTATCGAAAAATCCGACCAATTAGCAATAGGGTGACCATCTACTGATGCATTAAGATCGCCGCCACAAATTGCCAGGTGACAGTCTTGTAAGGCGACAAAACAAGCATTGCCTAGCGTAATCTCGATTGCTGAGCAATTCACACGATTTCCAAGTAAATGATTAGCCCAACTGTAGGCGTAATCATCAACAGGGCCACCTTGCGTTATCCCGATGTGAGCAAGACCAAAACGGCCAAAGTCTTGAATCAGTGACAAAGGCCCTGACTTTTCAACTAATAATCCTGATGCGCTCATAACGCTCCCCCTAACTCAAGAAATTCCTGTTTTGATACCGCATAAAACGTGACCTTGTCACCAACTTCAAAAGGAATAAAAGGAGGAGTATCCGAAAAGAGTGAGAGTGGAGAGCGACCTATGATATTCCAACCACCTGGACTGTCTGATGGGTAAACGGCGGTCTTACTATCGGCAATGCCGACACTTCCTGATGGCACAAACGTTCTCGGCGTTTTTAACCTAGGCATGGTGATACTCTCTTCCACATCAGAAAGAAAGGCGAAGCCAGGTGCAAACCCAATCGCAGAAACGGTATATACTGGCTTTGTATGAGCATCAATAAGCGCGCCGAGATCAATGCCTTGTTCTTCAAAACGCTTCAAATCTAAAGCAGTTTCTTCCGAGTAATAAACGGGTATCGAAATTTCGTTAGGCTCAGCCTTGTCGGCTTTATTTGGGTCAAAAGCGACTAAGATATTGTGCAGTATGTCGACTAACTGAAATTCACTGATTCTGAACGGTAAGTAATCAATTAACACGGTTCGATAGGAAGGAACGATATTCATGACAATATGAGACAGATGTTGGTTCATTGCTCGCGCTAACTGTCCAATTGAGTTTTCAGAAATGGTTTCATCAAATCGAATAAAAATGCTGCATTCAGAAACCAAATCAATCGAGAACTTTGTTTGATGCATTAATTTCCTCCGGAGTAGAGGCTTTGACGAATTTTTTGAATCAAAGCGATCGACTCTTCATTGTCTCCATGGACGCATATTGTGTCCGCTTCTAACAAGATATAACTGCCTGAAGCGGTTTTTACTCGGCCTGAATCAGCCAATGTTCTGACTTGTTCTAAAATCGCAAGCTCATCTTTCAAAACGGCATTTGGGTGCGTTCTTGGTGTCAACATCCCATCATCTTGATACAGACGATCGGCAAACGCCTCAAACAACAATGGCACATCATAATCGTCCGCGATTTCTAAATATTTTTCGTTCTCTTGCGATGCAAGGATCATCAACGGCACTTTAAACAGCGCGGCTGCTTTAACGACCGATCGAAAAACCGCATCGCTTTTCATCATATCGTTGTAAAGGGCACCATGAGGCTTGATATAACCGATATCGGTATACTGCGCACGACACAATGCCTGCAACGCGCCGACTTGATAGATCACCATGTTAGTAATTTCATCGCTGCTCATACTGAGGCTGCGTCGACCAAAACCTTGTAAGTCGGGATAACCGGGGTGCGCACCAATATCAACATCGTGAAGATTCGCTAAGGTAATCGTGTCGTGCATCACGTTCGGATCGGAAGCGTGAAAGCCACAAGCAATGTTCGCCATATCGACATGAGGCATCACGCTATCGTCAGCGCCCATCTTCCAAGAACCAAAGCTCTCGCCCATATCGCAATTCAATGTCAGTTGCTGTTTATTCAATGTCATATATTTATAGTTACCTTAGCAATCACATCACGATGCAGGAAAAACCTTTTATCTTCAGTGACTCAGTTCATTCTTCAAACAACCAGAATGAGATTTTTACTTGGAACTCGAGCTGAGAAAGATCATTAGAGTCCAGCACGTCGTTATCGTTCTTTGATTTGATCCGAATTTTAAGGTAATTCGGTCCTTTTCAATCCAATTTTTGAGAATTTAACGTTATTTTGCTTTGCCGTCATGTTAGTCTTACGGCTTCTATTGGGTGATAGCTTGCATAACAACTCTTTTGTCTTCTAGTTGTTGTTGTGCGACAGGAATATATATGTCATTACGAGCAAAGCTTATCTGGCCGATTCTGGTTTTTATTACGGCGATCTTTGTTGCTTCAAAAGGTTATACCTCGTACACCGCATACCAATCGTCAAAACATGAGTTGGTTGAGCAAACTCGCAAGTTAATCAATAACGTGTCTTATTCAATTAAAGATGCGCTCACAACAAAGAACAAGCGAAAAGCACAAACTATTCTGGCCGATCTTATAGAACAGCCCAACGTTTCTAGAGTGAAGTTGTATGATAGGGCCAATGAACCTTTTGTTGTGCTTGAAGGGAGTGGGGAGTCTGCTCCAGTGCCCAATCAAAATGAAAGAAGTAAGCTCGATGCATTAGGGTACGCGTTGTCCGCTAAGTTTTTGTACGTACTTGAGCCTATCATCCATGAAGGGCATGTGATTGGCTCAATTCGAGTGACGTTGTCACATATCCCAATTATAAATGCGCAACATTCATTCTTGAAAGATGCCGGCGTACTTCTGCTGATATTGGCGGCTGGTGGCATTATTTTCTACATTACCATTGATCGTATCATTCTAAGACCGTTGCTCGATCTCAACGGTGCAATTCAAGATGTTACTTTTGGTAATGCCTCTCACGTACAAATTCGTCATCATTCTAAAGACGAACTGGGCGAAGTTATTCACTCATTCAACCGAATGATGACCAAACTCCGAAAAAAGGAAAAACAACGCCAGCATTCGTTAGCTACGCTCGAACAAAAAAGAGCATTTTCAGAAGAAGTCATTGAATCCATTCAGTATGCGTTGGTTATTACCGACAACCTTGGCACCATTATCCACAGTAATGCTGCGACTCAGCATATATTTCAGAAAACACCGGAAGCATTAGAAAATGCGAATATCCGCGATCTGATAAAAACAAAAATGCCGAACGAGCTTAACCAAATTCTTAGTCGATGCTTAGAGTGTGATGATATCCACCTTCAAGACATTGATAACGAACAGCAGCTAAGCCTAACGACTCGTCGTTTGTCTAACCACGGTTATCTTCTCTTCGCCATTCAAGACATCACAGAGATTGAAGAGGCGATGAATCGCCAGCGCGTAGCTGGTCGAGTGTTTGAAGCCAGTCAAGACGGCCTTATTGTGCTTAATCACAAAGGCGTCATCACCATGGTTAACCCAGCAGTCACCAAGCTTGTGGGTTTAGAAATCGACCAGTTAGTTGGTCAGTCTTTCATTCAAACTATTCGTTGGCGAAAATTACAAGAAATGATGCCGAGTATCATTGAGTCCATTGAAAACTATGGCGTGTGGCAAGGGGAAGTGATTGAGCAAAATCACTTAGGCTTACTTGTGCCAATGTTTGCTCGAGTAAATCGCATCGTGAAGTGCGAGGATAACGGTTTCTACGATTTGGTCATTATTCTTACCGATCTCTCCAATGCAAAAGAGATGGAGCGCCTCGAGTATCTCGCACATCATGACGCGCTTACAGGATTAGCAAATCGTTCTAAGTTCCATTTAGAGCTGGAAGATTTAGTCCAAAGATCAGGCTATCAGCGCGATGAATTTGCGGTACTTTATCTTGATCTAGATGGTTTTAAGGAAATCAACGACACATACGGCCATGACGCTGGGGATGAAGTTTTAAAACGTGTCGCAGATCGTTTGACATCGGCGACTAGGCACAGTGACTTAATCGCACGCCTGTCTGGCGATGAGTTTGTTATGCTGGTCAACCCGGCCAATCAAAAAGTCGTAACGCGAATCGCCGAGCAATTGTTAGAGAGCATCTGTGCGCCTATTGAATACAAAGGTAATGAGCTAAAAGTCGGCGTGAGCATTGGGGTGAAATTGGTTGGCGTTAATGAACGAGACGCAACCCGTATTTTAAAGAGTGCGGATACCGCAATGTACCAAGCGAAGAAAGCCGGAAAAGGGCAAGCAATATTAATGGGATGCGAATTGCAAGAGACCGTTTAAATTGTCGCATTAAAGCTTTACACTAACCGGATTCGCGTCAGAAGGATTGATAAAATGAAAGTACTTGTTACGGGTGGTATGGGCTACATTGGCAGTCACACTTGTATTCAAATGATCGAAGCTGGTATGACACCAGTTATTCTCGATAACCTATACAACAGCAAATCCACAGTCTTAGAGCGCATTGAAAAAGTATGTGGCGTAAAGCCAACTTTTATTGAAGCGGATATTCGCGATAAGGCTGCGCTTGTTGAGGCACTAAAAGCACACAATATTGAAGCCGTTATTCACTTTGCTGGCCTAAAAGCAGTCGGAGAATCAGTAGAAAAACCACTTGAGTATTACGATAACAACGTAAATGGCACACTTGTTCTTGTGGACGCAATGCGTGAAGCAGGCGTGAAATCACTGGTATTTAGCTCATCTGCGACAGTTTATGGTGATCCTGCATCAGTGCCTATTACTGAGGACTTCCCAACTAGTGCGACTAATCCATACGGTCGTAGCAAGTTAATGGTAGAAGAGTGCTTAACTGACTTCCAAAAAGCGAACCCAGACTGGAGCATCACACTTCTTCGTTACTTCAATCCTGTTGGTTCGCACCCAACTGGTGAGTTAGGTGAAGACCCGCAAGGTATTCCGAACAACCTAATGCCATTTATTTCTCAAGTAGCAGTTGGTCGTCGCGAGTTTCTATCTGTCTTCGGTAGTGATTACCCAACCAAAGATGGTACTGGTGTTCGTGATTACATTCACGTAATGGATCTATCAGATGGCCACGTTGCTGCGCTAGAAAAAGTCGGTAGTAAAGCTGGTTTGCACATCTACAACCTTGGTACCGGTAATGGTTACAGCGTTCTTGAAATGGTAAAAGCATTTGAAAGCGCATGCGGTAAAAATGTGCCATACCAGCTGGTTGAACGTCGACCTGGTGACATTGCAGAATGTTGGGCAGATCCTTCAAAAGCAATGAATGAACTAGGCTGGAAAGCATCACGTACTCTTGAAGAGATGACAGGGGACACATGGCGCTGGCAATCAAATAACCCACAAGGTTACCCAGATGCATAGTTTCATTTAACACAAAAATAACAAAAAAGGCGCATTCCAGCGCCTTTTTTGATCTAAATCGGAAAAAATCGTAAATTACTGGTTAAAAGGTAGCAACCAAATAGATAAGTGCTAAACTACCCATGACTCTTAATTTAGGTCGTAAATTTTCTTGTAGCTATTGGGGTAGTTCATGGAGCTTGGTCTGATCATCGCATTCATCGTTGCAGCAGCAGTGATGGTGAAGAAAGAGATGGCAAAACAGTAAGCTTTTATTTTTCATACTTTTCTTAACATTTTTGAAATGAAAGCCAATAAAAAAAGCCAGCATTAAGCTGGCTTTTGTGTTTTCGGAGGCTTTAGAACTCGTATTTTGCTGTAATTGACCAGTTCCGCCCAGCTTGAGTCAGATCTTTGTTCTCTGTCTGAAGGTCACGCACATCATTCCAATTGTAGTACTCTTCATCTGTCACGTTGAACAGACCTGCTCGCAACGTAAGATCTTTAATAGGTTTGTAGTACGCGGTGATATCTACAACCGTAGCAGCAGAGATAGGCAACACTTTATCGTCATTTATGTCGCTTTTGTCTTTAGAAGCTGTGTAGTTAATGGTTAACGTGGTTCCCCAGTTTTGTTCTGAATCGTAATTAAAACCAGCGACAAGGTTCCAAGGGTTAACACTGTTTAGTGGATTATTGTTTCCATCTTCACCTTCCGTATACGCCGCTGCTACACGAGAGCTAAAGCCTTCGATTGGCATGAACTTGTTCCACGAAAGTTGGTTTGAAAACTCAATACCTTTAATTGTCGCTTTGCCTATATTCACGTACTGCAGAATCGCAGGGTCAGTCACTGGCGTCCAAGTGCCAGAGACGGTTTTACTTTCGATGAAGTTGTCGTAGTCGCTGTAGAAAACTGACACTTCACTGCTAGAAATGTCATTGTTATGTCGCCAACCAAACTCGTACGAAATGCTGTCTTCTGCTTTTAAATCAGGATTTGGCTTAAAAATGTAGCCATGCATTGGGTTACCGAAAGAGTAGTACAACTCCTGGAAATCTGGAGCACGGAAACCTTGGCTGATTTGCGCGAATAAACGATGTTGCTCATTAAGCTTATAAACAGAACCTAAGCGGCCTGTAAATGCAGAATCAGAGAACTTTTTGTAGTCGCTAGCCGCGTTACCACTTGGGTTGCTGCTTGTGTCTCCTGGATCGGTTTCAAATGCATCCCACCGTACGCCTGGAGTAATCGTAAAGTTACCTACCGTAATCTCGTCTTGTAAAAAGAGCCCGTAACGACGCTCGCTCGCAGAAGGAATATAGAAAATTTCTTTGTTCGCGCTTGCACTGTTGTACTCTTTGTTGACGTTCTTAATGTCTTTATCACTAAAGGATGCACCGTACACAAAGTAATGCTCTGTACTACCAAGCGAGAGATATTTGTCAAACTGTGAGTCAAACTGGTAGCCTTCATCCTCGTAGATGTAGTCTTTACGTTGGATATTCTGGCCTTTAACACGATCAGTAATGCCGTTTTCTTCCTTGCTAAGCCAATCTAGTTGCCAGGTAAGGGAGTCCGCTAGGGCCGTTTGCATCTCCCAAATATGTTTTATACCAACTTGATATTGCTCTTTTACATCTTCACTTGTTGCATTCGTATAACCGTTGTAAGACTGCTTTCCGTTGCCTTTGTTGCGAATATAATTCCCATAGAACTCAACACGATGTGCATCATTGACTTGGTACTGAAGTTTAACCAGTAAGTTGTTCGCTTCAGTACTTGCATCTGCTAGATCTCCAAAGTTATCCAGTTCATTGCCGTCGCGACGCGTATAGGCAACTAAAGATTCCAAATCGCCCGTTTTGTTCGCTAGTGCAACAGATTCACTGAATGTATTGTCTTCGGAAGAGTAGTTGAACTTCGCATGGCCACCAAAGTTACGACCCTTGAGGAAATCAGCCGGATCTTTGGTTTCAAATGCAACAATGCCACCAATTGCGTCAGAACCATGCAGAGACGATGCTGCACCTTTTACAATTTCAACCGCTTTTATTAGGTCGGTATCCACGTTAACGCGAGCAGAGTTAATGAACGTATTCCCTGATTCGAACTGGTTACCTTGAGATACGCCGTCAACAAGAACCTTAATTCGGTTACCTTCGATACCTCGAATATTGATACTCTGGACGCCTTGACGCGAGTTTGTCTTAACCGTGACTCCTGGCGTGTACTCAAAGAGATCATCTAAGCCAGTGACCATACTTTCTTCGATGTTCTTATCAGTAACGACCGCAACAGAAGCAGCAGTGTCTTCGATTTGGCTATTAGTACGAGTCGCAGTCACGACCACTTCATTGAAGGTTGAATGGTCTTCAGCGTAGGCACCTTGGGATAGTGCAATCAGAATAGAGGCGGATAAAATTGATTTATTATACATTGGTTTCAATACCTTAAATCCATAATAGGCAATAACAACGCGCAAATGTTAATGGATACTAAATAGTAATTACTATCATTATCATTTTAATGTTCAGGTTTTGATGTCGTCTATTCTTGAATGCTTGGCATTTCTAGTCTTTATTTATCAGTGTGTTATATTGTTGAAAACGATTTCTGACAAATCTATCCAAATATCACAGCTGTGATTCACATCACACAAAGGGAGTTATCGTGCAGAGCCCTATCACTTTAGAAGCGCTCCATATCTTGGATGCGATAGATCGCAGAGGCAGCTTTGCGGCAGCGGCAAATGAGCTCGATAGAGCACCATCTTCACTGAGTTACCAAATCCAAAAGCTCGAACAAGATCTCGACATCAATATTTTTGACCGTTCAGGACACAAAGCGCTCTTTACGGAGGCGGGTAAGCTCATTTTGGAAAGAGGGCGTGCAATTCTGCAAGCGAGTGAAAAGTTAGTGAATGATGCGACTTTACTTGCTAACGGTTGGGAGTTGGATATTACTGTTGCGTTTGATGGCATCATTCCAATTTCAAACTTCTTTCCGATGGTGGATGCGCTGGCGGAAGTAAGCTCGACACGCATTAGGTTGCAAGAAGAAATTCTTGCAGGAAGCTGGGAATCTCTGAATACAGGAAGAGCTGATCTGCTTGTGTGCCCTTCGTTGGATACGTTACCGCAAGAAGTGAAAGCAGAGAAAATTGGCAAGATGTCCATGATTTGGGTTGCGGCAACCGAGCATTACGTTCACAAACGCAGTGGCGAGTTTGATGATTCAGCAAGAGAGAAATACCGAATTATTGCCATTGCAGACACCGCACGCGAACAGCCAGCACTTTCGATAAACATCATTCAAAAGCAACCTAGACTCACTGTTACTAACTTTACAGCAAAAGTAGAAGCATTAACCGCAGGCTTAGGGATTGGTACCTTACCTAGACAAATCGCGCTACCGTTAATAGAAAAAGGCGTACTTAAACAAATTGAAGACACAGAAGAGCAGCCGATGGATATCATTCTAGCGTGGAGAAGAAACACCATGGGTGAAGCGAAATCTTGGTGCATTCAGTATCTGAAGAAGAATTGGAAACTAAAGTAACAGCGTCACTTTTTACTTCTTAGATTCAGATGAGTTACTGAATCTAAGAAGTTGAGCGGTAGAAAGAGAGCACGCTCCTCACTCATTAATTTAAAGGTAGCACCATATCTGCCGTACCGTCTGCAAACTGGACATCAACTTCAAACCCCAAACGTTGAGCAAGCATCAGCATCCCTCGATTGGTAGGCATCGTCATACCTGACATTTGTTTCGTGCCTTTAATTTTGCAATAGCTGATGATCTTCTCCATCAAGATTTTTCCCAATCCTTTTCCTTTCAAATCTGAGCGAACCAAAATCGCAAATTCAGCATCACTATTGTCTGGCGTGATCAGCGCACGCGCGACACCAATGATCGACGGTCCACTTTTATCGAATGCTACTGCGACAAAGGCCATCTCTCGGTCGTAGTCAATTTGAGTGAAATTAGCTAAAGCTTCGTGGTTAAACTCACCAACCTCTGAGAAGAACCGTTTATAGAGATCTTCTTTGGATACACTATTGATGAACTGAGCGTGGAGTGGCTCATCTTCAGGAAGAATTGGACGAAGAAGGATTGGTTGACCATCACGCAGTGTCACAGTTTCAACAAATTCAGCAGGGAAAGGGCGAATAGCCAGTCGTTTTTGAGCGTCACCTTCATATTTGCAAAGCGTCACATCAGCATCAAGTATGGTTAAGTCATCTCCGGATACCAGTACTGGATGGATATCCAGTCTTTGTATTTCAGGTAACTCAACCGCCATTTGCGAAATACGAACTAAGAATTTTGACAGCTCAGTAATATCGAGCGCATCTTTGTGTTTCTGAAGACGGATCTTCCCGGACTTTAATGCAACCACGACTAAATATCGTGCAAGCGTCATATTCAAAGGAGGCAGGGCGGCCACCGCATCTTGAGCGATGTTCCATTCAGATCCACCTTGACCAAGTAAAATGACAGGCCCAAATACCTTGTCGACCGCGATACTGATTCGCAACTCTTCCGCGCTGCCAAGCTTCGCCATGCCTTGAACTAGCAGGCCGTGTACGTTTGCAGATGGGTAACTGAATTTGACGGTATCTAAAATCGATTGTGCAGCGTTAGAAACTTCTCGACTATTTCTCAAATTAAGCGCCACGCCGTGTACGTCTGATTTGTGAGGAATATCAGGAGAGCGAAGCTTCACGGCGACCGGGTATCCAATATTTTCTGCCATGTGAACAGCTTCGATTTCATCCGATGCTATCCAAGTAGGCAAAACATTAAAGCCAAAGAGCTTAAATAGTGGGCTAGTTTGGTGTGTATCCAGTGCAACTGTATTTTTATCCAGTAGTCGTTCATCTACCCATTTTTTTGCAGAATTTACGCTACCTGAGTGCAGCGGCTCTGCTGTTGTTGGCGTTTCCATCAACTGTTTCTGGTTTCGTCGGTACTCAACGAGGTGCATGTACGCAACGACCGCGCTTTCCGGCGTACGATAGGTAGGTATCCCCGCTTGAGTGAATGCCAGTCGAGCATCTCGAGATGTTTGTTCACCAGACCAGTTAGTTAGGACATTAAAATGTTTATGTCGAGGGTGATTCTTGATGGCTTCAATAACCGCCAAAGCCGTTTCATAAGAATCAGACACGGCAGAAGGACTGTGCATAATCAAAATCGCATCAGCACAATCATTATTCATTACCGCATTGATCGCATCTACGTAGCGTTTTTTCGTTGCATCTCCGGAAAGGTCTATCGGATTAACACCCCGCCAGTTAGACGGTAAAATGGCTCTGAGCTGATCGGTTGTTACTTCGTCCAGAGTCGCTAAATTGCCACCTCGTTCAACTAGTGTATCGACCGCCATGACGGCAGGGCCTCCACCGTTAGTGATGATGGCTAAGCGTTCTCCACGCAACGGAACTGAGTGCGTCAGCGTCTCTACCGCAGCAAATAACTCATGCGTATTGCTAACACGCAGCATACCCGTTCTTCGTATCGCAGAGTCATAAATCACATCGAGCGTATCGCCATCTTGCTGCTCGAACGTATTCATTTCTTTTGAACGACCAGCTTTCAACACCAATATACGACGATTGCGAGAAGCGGCACGGGCTGCGGACATAAATCGTCGTGCATCTTGAATGGAGTCGACATACAGCAATATTGCTTCGGTATTGCCATCCATACTCAAATAATCGAGCAAATCTGCAAAATCAATATCTTGCCCACGGCCAATCGAGATAAATGAAGAAAACCCGATATTTTTGTCGTTGGCCCAATCTAAAACCGTGGTACAAACGGCAGCCGATTGAGAGATAAAAGCAATCTTTCCCGGCTTTGCTGCGACAGGCGAAAACGTACAATTGAAATTATGCCAAGGTAAGATAATTCCAAGACTGTTTGGTCCAAGAACCCGAATATTGAGAGATGACAAATCTAGCGTTTGTGCATCATCAGAAATTACTATCGCGAATGGAGTACCACGTTCATCCAGCTCTTTGAGAAGTTGTTCATTTCGCGAAGCATTAGTACAGAGAATAGCGATATCCGGCGTATAGGGCAGGGAAGCAACATCGCGATAGGCAATGACACCCGATACCGCTTTATACCTTGGGGTAACTGGCATGATTGCACCATCAAACCCACTTTGCAGAAGATTCCGCATAACGACTTGCCCTGCACGGAGTTCTTTTTGAGAGGCGCCAATTACCGCTACGGAACTAGGTTTAAAGAGTTTATGTAGTTTATTCATGTGAACTCCTGCGGCTTGTCGCGACTTACTTGCAATCTGCTACGTTGATATCAACAATCATAAACGAATAAATAGGCCAGAAAACATAAACGAACCGGACATTGAAGCAAATCTATACAGTGCTTGTAGAGTTTGTGTCACTCATCACATCAAATTCGCAGATTATTGTATTTGATGCTTGATAAACGAGCCTGCTATCGGCATGATTTATCGTAATATTTATCCAGAGCGTTTGTTACTTCATGAAAAAAATCGCAATCATTGGCTTATCAGTCCTTCTTTCAGCTTGTGTTTCGGAAACTTACATCACAGATGTCACCTCCGAAAGCTACCGAGAAGACTACAAATCAGACGCAGTCTCTAAGCCTATAATGGCGTCTGAAAGTGCAGTTGTAGAACAAGACGTTAAGCCTGAAGTCGTGAAAATGACGGCAAAGCCTGAAGAGAAAAAAGTGGTGAAACTCACACCAAAAGAGCAGGTAAAACCCGTTAAAATCGTCCCACCGAGCAAGAAGCAAGCAGGTATTCAACGATTCGGTTACACCATCCAGGTAGTCGCCGTAGGTAGCCAAGCTAAAGTTGATCAATTTGCAAACAAACTGCCTCAAAACGGTCAGCCGATTTGGGAGAATTACAAAGTCGTCAACGGCACAAAGTGGTTCTCGGTTCTTTACGGTGACTACGCGACAAGCGCCGAAGCTCAACAAGCGATTTCAACGCTTCCAACTCAATTCCAACAGTTGAAGCCTTTTGTTAAAAGCATTGACGCAATTAAGAACTCATCATTTCCAACGCTTAAGAAACTCAACTAATCAAACCAAAATAAGGGAGCAATACGCTCCCTTATTTTTTTGGTCAAATCCTATTCGAACAGAATTCCTCACACTAAAATAACTGTACGTTACACCTCAAAGGTTTATCATATTAACTAGTATCTTTTGTAGGTCACGGAAAGATTGATTCATGATTAAAAATATTCTTCTATTATGCGGCGGCGGCTCTTCTGAACACGAAATTTCACTGTTGTCGGCTAACTTTGTTGAACAACAACTAAACCTAATTCAGAACGTCAAAGTCACTCGCGTAGAAATAAAAAATGAAGGTTGGGTTACAGATCAAGGCGAATTGGTTTACCTTGATTTAAACACCAAACAATTGTGCTCGAATGAATCCAACCAAACGATCGACTTTATTGTGCCTTGTATTCACGGCTTTCCCGGCGAGACTGGTGACATTCAATCACTATTCGAAATTGCCGGTATCCCATACTTAGGATGTGGACCAGAAGCAAGCAGCAACAGTTTCAATAAAATCACATCAAAACTTTGGTACGACGCTTTAGACATTCCAAATACACCTTACTTATTCCTAACTCGCAATGATGAACACGCTCATAAACAAGCTGAACAAGCCTTTGAAAAGTGGGGGAAACTGTTTATTAAAGCTGCACGCCAAGGCTCGTCTGTTGGGTGTTACAGTGTAACCGAAAAGCAAGCTATCGCTAAAGCAGTAAACGATGCGTTTGGTTATTCAGATCAAGTACTTGTAGAGAAAGCGGTAAAACCTCGTGAGTTAGAAGTCGCAGCTTATGAAATGAACGGTGAACTGCACATCACTAAGCCAGGTGAGGTGATCGCACCCGATGGTGCATTTTACTCATACGATGAAAAATACAGCAGCTCAAGCCATTCATTAACAAAAGTAGAAGCGAAGAACCTGACTCAAGAACAGATCGATAAGATTCGTCATGCGTCAGAAACCGTATTCAAACAAATGAACCTTCGTCATTTGTCTCGCATCGACTTTTTCCTTACGGAAGATAACGAAATTTACTTGAATGAAGTGAATACATTCCCAGGAATGACGCCAATTTCAATGTTCCCTAAAATGCTTCAAAACAATGGTCACAAGTTCCATGAGTTTCTTGAAGATTGTATTAATAGTGCAAAGTGATTAACGTTCACGCGATACGTTTTGTGTTAGAAATAGTTGAATAGAGCACGGTTTGTTCAAGCGATATTTGAATAATGCTCAGTAGCAATTATGATTGTATTAACGCATTAAACAGATGATTCAGTGGTATGGCAATTTCAAATTATAGAGGTTTTAACCTGCAGTCAGGCGGAGCCGATGGCAGTATTTGGAAGGTTAAAATCAAAAACCACGTTTTACAAGGCAGTTTGACGGCGGTGAAAAAGAGCATTGATTGGTGGTGTGACACAGCATCGATCATTGACCCGAAAGAATTCGCGTCTCTTGGACAAAGAGCACACCCAACCGGTGGTGTTCAATCAGAAGTTTTTAACGGCTATACCATTAAAAACGACACTGGTGAACCAAACGGTTGGTACTGTATGTTTAATGGTAAACTCATTAAAGGCGGCAAAGCTGCTATTCAACGACACATCGAAGCTTATTTAGTTGCAAAGCAGAAAGCGATGCAAGCACAGGCACAACAGCAAAAGAAATAACAGAATGACCCTGGTATATTCAACAGAAACCGGACGCATTAAACCGGAAGAAGAAAAAGTAGCTCGTCCTAAAGGCGACGGTATTGTTCGTATTCAGCGCCAAACCAAAGGCCGTAAAGGAAAAGGCGTTTGTATCGTTTCAGGATTAGACCTAGACGATGCGCCTTTGAAACTGCTCGCAGCAGAGCTTAAAAAAGTATGCGGTTGTGGCGGTTCAGTCAAAGATGGCACCATCGAAATTCAAGGTGACGCAAGAGATAAGATCAAAACACACCTTGAAAAGAAAGGCATGACAGTAAAACTAGCCGGTGGCTAAATTCCTGACGTTCAAATCTCAGATAAACTAAAAATGGCGTCTATATGATTAGACGCCATTTTTATTTGCAATAAACAACGAGCTAATTGAAGAACAAGCAATCGCAGATTGATAGATCGATATTAGCTATTTTATGCACCCTAGATGTCATCTTTAGAAATCCGTTTTAGAAAACTAACGTAATTCTAAAATGTACATAAAAGTTAGAAAAATAGTTAGGATAACCTCTTCATGCACTGTATAGTTATACAGTTACTTTAATGAAGAGAAAAATGCTAAGGCTAGTCAAAACCTCACCTACAATTCCGATCTATAAAGATACACAAGCAATCATTGACGAAAATGGTGAGGCTAAGGTATCCACTCATGGCACTCCAGTTAACTATCAAGGGTTGAAACTGTTATACGATGATAATGAGCCAATATTCATCGCTAACGCTTACCTCCTATACCTCAGAATTTCAGTTAATAGAAAAGACATATCTCCTACTGAGCGAGCACTCAAATCTTTCTTCCAAGTCATGCATGAAAATAACTTAAAGTTGGATGAACACTTGCATGTGGATGATGACAAAAACCCTATTTTCTCCTATAGAAATGTGCTGCAAGTAAATGTTGATAACGGGCATTACACTGATGAAACTGCTAGTAACTACTTAGGATGCATTCGAGGTTTTTATAAATTTCTCAAGAAGTTCTTTTACATCGATCAACTTCCCTTCGCAATTACTGGAACCAATGCATACGGCAAAGATATTACTGATTGCACAATCAAGAAGCTAAGCAAAGAAACAAAGTTAAGACCTATTAGTGACAGGCATATTGAGTACTGTTCTGCTCCAGTCAGACTGGACACTTCATTAAGCGACATTTTGCTGTTCAAAGTTAACTGGGCTTAGATACCCAAGAGTACTGTGCCTTCTCGTCTTATTATAATCAACCTCTATGTACTCGAAGACCGTTTGGCGCATCTCATCTCTGGTCATTATTGGTTCGTATTGAATCGCTTCCACTTTCATCGAATGGAAGAAGCTCTCAACACAGGCATTGTCCCAGCAGTTTCCTTTCCTGCTCATACTTTGTTTTA
>NZ_JYOQ01000066.1:0-436 GCF_000960545.1 Vibrio sp. S457-15
GCTCCACACTGTCTGTAGGTTCAGTCTCATAATGTTGCAAAGTAATACGCTTACCAAACTCCGACTTCATCTCAATTTCAACTACACTGCCTGGACTCAAGTTACCCCAAGAAATATCCGGCACCCAAGATGAGTTTCCACCCAAACGCTTATTGATTGTTCCTCCATTAACAATCGGCCCTTCAGAGTCAATTAAGATATTGAATTTTGGTGAATTTGTAGCTTGACGATTAACAAAGTTCCCCAAATTGTCTTCTGCATTTACATTGACAGTCCAGTTACCATCTCCCGGATAAACGACTTTACCTTGGCTCGCACAAAGAGTACCTGTACATAATTTAACCTTAAATGAATCTTGCGTATTACTGGAAAACTGATCGCTTGTGTAATCGACCGTTGTACCATTTGAGAGATCGACAAACGATAAACTCCGCTT
>NZ_JYOQ01000067.1:0-877 GCF_000960545.1 Vibrio sp. S457-15
GTTTGGCGCATCTCATCTCTGGTCATTATTGGTTCGTATTGAATCGCTTCCACTTTCATCGAATGGAAGAAGCTCTCAACACAGGCATTGTCCCAGCAGTTTCCTTTCCTGCTCATACTTTGTTTTAGATTATAAGCAGTTATGAGGTCTCGATAATCTTTCGAGCAATACTGGCTACCACGATCACTATGAACAATAACTTCCTCTGGAAAGCCTCGACGGAACAGAGCCATTGATAATGCATCGCAGACCAGTGTTGCCATCATCTTCGTATCCATTGACCAACCAATTACTTGCCGTGATTAAAGGTCAATGATCACAGCCAAATACAACCAGCCTTCACTTGTGGCAAGATACGTGATATCGCCCGCCCATTTTTGACTCGGAGCCGTTGCAGTAAAGTCCTGAGCTAGCAAGTTCGGAGCTACAGGCATCTTATGTTTGCTGTCCGTTGTACACTTAAACTTGCGTGCCGCTTTCGGCGTTAAATCCTGACGCTTCATGCTGGCTGCAATGGTTTTAACATTATGGCTATTACCGTTCTCAGCGAGTTCTTTCTGGATACATCTTGAACCATCTCGACCTTTACTGTTGTCAAAAGCATCTTTGACCTTTGTATCAAGCTCTTGACGAATTGTCTCGCGCTGGATGGCCTTGTGGCGATGCTTAATCCAATAATAAAACCCACTTCGAGAAACCCTGAATACCTTAACCATGCGGACAACACTGAAGCACAGCAAGTGTTCAAGCATGAATTCATAGCAATCTACTTTAGATTTTTCGCGAAGTAGGTGGCGGCCTTTTTTACGATATCTAGCTCTTCTGCTTGTTCTGCCAACTGTCTTTTGAGTTTGGCTACTTCAGCAGCTAAGTCATC
>NZ_JYOQ01000068.1:0-402 GCF_000960545.1 Vibrio sp. S457-15
CTTCAACCTGCCCATGGCTAGATCACCTGGTTGCGGGTCTATATCCGGAGACTGAACGCCCAGTTAAGACTCGGTTTCCCTACGGCTCCCCTAGATGGTTAACCTTGCCACTGAATATAAGTCGCTGACCCATTATACAAAAGGTACGCAGTCACAGGACAAGCCTGCTCCTACTGCTTGTACGTACACGGTTTCAGGTTCTATTTCACTCCCCTCACAGGGGTTCTTTTCGCCTTTCCCTCACGGTACTGGTTCACTATCGGTCAGTCAGTAGTATTTAGCCTTGGAGGATGGTCCCCCCATATTCAGACAGGATATCACGTGTCCCGCCCTACTCGATTTCACTGAACACACGTCGTCAACTACGGGACTGTCACCCTGTATCGTCGGACTTTCCAGACC
>NZ_JYOQ01000069.1:0-406 GCF_000960545.1 Vibrio sp. S457-15
GTGATGGCGATCAGCGCTGTCCAACTGTACCGCAAATCTTAATACTTACTGCAAAATTTGCGTAGACAAGTCTGGTCTGAATGGCTCAATTTTTCAGAGCGTCCGCATGTATTCCGCGATTTAACATCCAGCCCATCCGATAGCGAAGGCGTTTATACGCAAGATCGTGAAATCATTATCGCCGGAGTGTTGGCGACCTATCTACTAACCAGTTATGCCGCTCGCAAGATGAAGATGGAGCCCACTGGTCATGCTGGTGGAATTCACAACTGGTACGTGAAGTCGACAGGCCAAAACTTTGAGCAAATGCTGATGTATGCAACGGGCTTTTGGTAACAGAAGGGATGGGCCAAGGTGGGATCGGGGCAACGGGTGATTACTCTAGCGGTGCGGCAGGCCTCTGGGT
>NZ_JYOQ01000070.1:0-5090 GCF_000960545.1 Vibrio sp. S457-15
GGCTTAAAATAGCAGAAACTGAGTTTTGACCATCGACGATGAACTTGTGCGCTAAACAAGCAACTGCCAGATTTTGAGCTTAGAAACATGATTTTGATTACTAGCTTTTTCTGGCGACTAACGCCGCGTTAAGTGGTGAGCAACGCAGATCACCTTACCTAAACCATTGTGCCGTAAACACTAAAGCTGAATCAAACCGAAAATGCCGAGCGTTGGGAATCCATCTTAAACGCTTTGTTATAAGTACTATTTCTCCATACTGCGCGAACTCTGAAGTTGAAGAACAGCATCTTGGGCTTTTTTATCATTACTAATTAAAGCTAGTTCTCCAGCAGCAAGTAAACCGTAGTCATTTGCAAACTTCATAGTATCCTCAATAAAACCTTCACTAAAGTTAGAGCCGATTTGGTGACCAGAAATTCTACGCGAAACCTGCCCCGCACCTGAATGTGTTAAACCGTTGAGAGTTTTCCAGTTATTTTTCTTAGCGTTAGACAGGCCTTTCACTTTCTTTTCTTCTATTTCTTTGACTAACACACCAAATGGTTTCTCAAACTTGTCCGTTCTTAACAAAGCTATATCGTCCTCGCTGGAGCAATAGTAAAACCACAAACCTTTTACATAGCTTTCAAAAAGGCACCTTAATAATGCGCTTGCTGAACTATATAACCGGAGTTCAAGTAAATTCAAAATTGAACGATAGTGCTCCATACAAATGGAATAATATGAGCTAGCTACCATTACTTTATCGTTGCGAGGCAACTGTATACGATCGAGTGCTTTCTCAAGTAGCACTAGATTTTGTTTCGATTTTTCCATAAATTACCCGTACTTATAACGCCGCGTTAAGTGGTGAACAACGCCAACCACAAACCTAAACCATTGTACCTTAAACACTAAATTCAACTTGAACTGAAATCGCCAAGCGTTGTGAATCCGCCTTAAACGCCTTGTTAGCTTTATATGCGTTTTGCAGCCATTAATGCACATAGCAAAGTAAAAGGAAACAAAATCACAAAGCTAGCTTCTAACATACCCAGAATCTTTGCTTGATGAACATGCGAAACGACGATCGAAACTGCACAATAGATTCCAGAAACAATAAATGCCATAAATACTTTTTTCTTGCTAAAGCCTTTATAGACTTTCAAATTAGAGTTAAGAACTATGATAGGCAGCAATAGCGCAGCAATATTATTTCCCTGAAACATAGGGATTGAAAATTCCCTTCCCACGTATATAGAGAAAGAGACCAGCACAAGATAACTAGCTAATGACAATGCTGCATATTTTACCATTACTTCCGCCTTGTAATCCCTGCTAATTGGATTTGTTAAACTGATAGAAAGCTAACGCCCTGTTAAGGTGTGAGCAACGCAGTACCGATGCCGCCGCATACCACCTTAAACACTAAACGCAACGCATAGTAAAAATGCCACGCGTTGCGAATCACTCTTAAACAGTTTGTTATATTCATTTTTCTGGATTTAGACTTTCTTCAAAAAAGCGAGCCGTCCAAAGTAATAACTCAGGATTATTACCCGCGTTTAAACCAGCTTTTTCAAAAGAATACCTGTTTTGAGTAAACGCTGAATCTAGCTCAATTAAAACGTCCTGCAAAACACCACAGGATATGTTGCACCTGTGGAGCGCAAAGCTTTCACTCAATTTTTGCTGAACGCTTGAGTCTAGAGAATCAAAAAGCATGGAAAGCCTATGCTCTCTCACTAAGCACTTAGTAAAGTCCTTTGATAAAGCAGCACTTCCAACTTCCATTATTACTTTTGATTTAGTTTGTGAATTCATTGACTTCAAAAACAGTTCAATTGAAAACGCCAAATTTGCATTGTACGCATAATGAAACGAAGTAATTTCAATTGCTTGCTTCTCAGCGAGTTCGCAGATAGCTAAAAACTCTTTAGCACTTCTGTATACATGTTCATTTACTTTGGTCATCTAAACCTCAATGAATATAACGCCCAGTTAAGGGGTGAAGCACGCAACACCGACGTTACCGCATCACGCCTTAATCACTAAACCTAACGCATGACAAAAATGCCATGCGTGCTGAATCCCTCTTGAACTGTTTGTTAGCTGCTCCGTTGCACTCGATTGTCCAGGTACGCGTATTTAGCAAGCTCCGATATAAAGAACCTAGAGAGAGCATCTACCGAAGACGTTTTTAAGAGCATAGGCACAACACCGAATTTATATAAATACATCACAGGTAAAACTAAGACAACGTAACCAAGAACAATGAAAAATGCAGCGAACATCAAGTATCCCCATGCTTCACTAAAAGATAGATGGCTGATTAAGTGATAAAATCCACTGTCATTATCAGAACGAGGCACTACGATTAAGGCAACTAAGCTAATAAGATAAATAACCAAACTTAGAATTCGATTCTTTGAATCAGGATTATAAATAAAGTTACAAAATCGAGACCATTCTGACCTACTAGATAACCCATGCTCACTCTTAGCAATTTCTCTGATTTCCTTTAGATCTTTCATCGCATCAAATAAAGATGATCCAATGTGAGAAACTAAAGTTTGGAGGTATACAGCTTTGTGATGATCAACGTTATCACTGTTTAGAAGCGTGAAGTTAGATAAGTGGCGTATTAGGTTTCTGTCATAACGCCTCCTGGCTTTCGCTAACAATAACCCAGCAAAGATCATTAGAAGTATCGACAATAAATCGATTCTTAAAGCAATTTGAAAATACGCACTTAACAAAAAAAGAATCAAAGCGACTATTAAATACAGGATTCCTCTTGCTTCAAAGTAAGAGAAGCTTACTGTGTTTTGGTAGTATATTCTCGACAAATACCTCAACTCTTCCAATACTATGTACTCCTTTCTAAAATAGGACAGCTAACGCCGCGTTAAGGGGTGAACAACGCGATACCACCTAACTTAAACCATTGTGCCATAAACACAAAAGCTCAACTTTGAACCAAAACTGCCAAGCGTTGAGAATCCCTCTTAAACGCTTTGTTATGGCTTACAACTCACGAACGAACAGAAAGGTTAATCTGTTGTTCTATATGAACTTAACACGTTCGTCTAAGCACTCATTAGAACCCATTTCAAATTCGCGGCATATCCAAGGACGATTTTCATAAATTGTGCACATTAGAGTGTCTCTGTCTAAAGCGGCACACCAACCATCATTTAATCGCATCATTGTTTCACCACCATACTGATCACGAGCGATGAACTCTTCTGGCACTCCAGTATCCGAGATAATCATAACTTCAAGGCGGCAGCAGCAAGCTTGGCAGTTTGAGCAAGATACATTTGAGGAAGAAGGTGTATTAGTTGGTATAAGCATAAGTAACTACAGTTTAGTCAATTGTGCATGATACCGTAAATTTGATGTGAACAACCTTTATTTCTGAGATTGCGGACCTTGTGAGCCATAACGCCGCATTAAGGGGTGAACAACGCTGTCACCCGACCTAAACCATTGTGCCGTAAACACTTAAGCTAATTCAAACCAAAACTGCCAAGCGTTGTGAATCCCTCTTGAATGCTTTGTTAGTTGCCAAACCTAACGCTTTGGTTTGAAGTTGATGGCCGCTTTGCCAACACTGTCTTTACGTGTTTTGAGAAACTCAAATTAGGCGCAGTTTCAAAGCGCCTGTCACTGGAACCACTTGGAATATACAACACCGTAGAAAGCGGACTAACAACACCAGAAAGCTCTTTTAGACTGACAGTGTTACAGAGCTGACTTTCAACAAGTAAATCGGCTTCTGAAACAAAAAACAAGCCGCACAAGAAACAAAAGCACGATTTTCGCAAACCAAAATAACTAGAAATTGAAATACGAAAATCTAACCAAAAACACACGAACATTAGCCCTAAACATTCTGCTTTAGCTGCAATTTTCTCCTTGGCAACTAACGCCGCGTTAAGGGGTGAACAACGCCAACCACTCAACCTAAACGATTGTGCCGTAAACACTAAACCTGATTCAAACTAAAAATGCCAAGCGTTGAGAATCCCTCTTAAACGCCTTGTTAGGGCTCTTGGATTCACCTACCAATTGACATATATTTCTTTAGATTATATGGTTTAACTCTAATCAGATACTACCTACCCACTTGGTAAGCGAAATCTGTGCGGCGCAACATAAAACACGCTCTGCTTTATCGTTTTATGTTTGCAAGTGACAACGAGCGATTTGGGACAAACAATGCAGTTTGTCATTTGCTTTCATGTCATATGCCGGAGATGCTTATGTCAGATTTAGTAATTAAAGCTTTTACTCTTTTAATTTCCGTTATTGTGGTCATTTGCTTATCACTTTACTTAGAAATACCTCCAAAGGACGTCTTAGAGTTCATTACCAACACTCGTTCTGTATCATTTCAAGCTAGCTTAAGCGTCGATTTTACAGTACAAGTACAAATCTAATGACTTCAGGGCTCCCTCACCTGACGTGAGCCCTAACGCCCTGTTAAGGTGTGAGCAACGCAATACCGATGCTGCTGCATACCACCTTAAACACTAAACGCAACGCATAGTAAAAATGCCACGCGTTGCGAATCACTCTTAAACAGTTTGTTATGCTTGTTGAGTCAACGACTTGTAATTCCTCTAGTTGATTGCTCGATAGCCTCATCATAAGTAAGACCATGTTTTATGGCTGTAAACCCACTGCCGCCACAGTCGATGGAAAAACACAAGTCCCTCACTACTTCTAGAGGAATTCCTGTTTCGGAGGAAATTTCATGATAGCTATACACTTGAATTGGTGACTTTTGTTCTAACAGTTTATTATTAATGAAGTTTTCTAGCTGAAATGAAAGTCTATTTCTATCATTCTGTTTAGCACGTCTTACAGGATCTGAACCCTTATAATTTGAACTTACAATTGATATAGGATACGAAACCAATTTTTTCTCCTTTCGAAGTTTCAACACTCTAATAAAAATGAAGTAATAAAAAGCATAACGCCCAATTAAGGTGTGAAGCACGCAGCCACAGTACTCAATTTGACCACCGTAAACACTGAGCTTAACTCAAACCAAAAATGCCAAGCGTGCTGAATCACTCTTAAATTGTTTGTTAGGTCGA
>NZ_JYOQ01000008.1:0-425 GCF_000960545.1 Vibrio sp. S457-15
TTGAAGATTAACGCTCACAGGAGTACAACGCGCAAGTGGCGTGGTCTGCGGTTGACCCACAAGGTACAGAAAACAACTACGATGCTGAAGCGAATGTCTGTCTCGAGACAGCTCGCAGCAACGCGCGAGAGAAATGGGCAAAAGCACTCAACTACTCTATCGAAGGGGGCACGGAAGATCAGAAAGAGATCTTCGACACCGCGCTTTACCACTCAAAAATTGCGCCGATGGTGCACCAAGACGTAGATGGTAGATTCCGAGGCATGGGCAAAGGCTCAATTCGTGAAGGCGAAGGGGACTACTTCATCGCTTATGGTCAAGCAACGGAAGAACAACCAAACTTCTCGGTTTGCTCTCTTTGGGATAGCCATCGTGCATTACACCCACAAAAAACCAACACTGTACCAACCCGCGCGGTGCAGTAA
>NZ_JYOQ01000071.1:0-385 GCF_000960545.1 Vibrio sp. S457-15
GTTTTGTGGTTATTTTTTTCTCAATAGTTTGAAGCAGCTTGAGAGCTTGCTGCACCCCGCCGTCGTAAGCTTTGAATAAACCGCCAGTACCAAGCTTGATGCCCCCTGAATATCGCGTCACTACCGAAGTGATCTCTCCCACGCGAAAACCCGATAGCTGCGCCAAAATTGGCTTGCCAGCAGTCCCGGCCGGCTCGCCGTCATCACTGAAGCCCCATTTCATTGCATCTTCAGCTCTGCCCGCTACGAATCCCCAGCAATTGTGTCTTGCATCCGAGTGTTTGGCCTTAATTTGATCAACAAACGCCTTTTCCGCACCACCGCCTGGCGTGTGTGCGCGGTAGGTAATAAAGACACTTTTTTTGATTTCTTCTTCAAACAGAGC
>NZ_JYOQ01000072.1:0-388 GCF_000960545.1 Vibrio sp. S457-15
TTATTATTCCGCGAGCAATGCCGGGTGCCCCAGTTACCATGATGTATGAGAACGATTCAGTCCAGGTAACATCATATTTAATCACAGCAATGACAGAATTGCTAGGTTTCGTTGATGGGCCTATTTACATCCAATCCCTGTCCTTCATTAAAATCATTCTAAGCTGGGAGCTAGGTACTTCAATTCAGTTCTATCCGCTTTCAGTAAACTCTCTCCTTGGCAGTGCATTTGGCTGGTCTCTGTTCCTAGCTGGTACAGCGGTTGTGCCTTCTTTCTCAATCGCATCAGTTCTTGGCATCTTCGCCGCTTGGAAACGTGGTAGTCGTTACGATGCCTTCGTAACACCAGGCACAATGATCATCCAAGCTATCCCACAAATGGTTATCGC
>NZ_JYOQ01000073.1:0-1062 GCF_000960545.1 Vibrio sp. S457-15
GCACGGCACCGTCATCGAAGGGCAGTGTGAACGCAGAAGGGAACGCGCCGCAAACGGGCACACCAGCACAAGCTGGCAGCTCGAAGGTTGTGGAGCCAAATGTGGCAACACCAGAGCAGAAACCAAGTGCGGATGTGTCTAGCGGTGAGCCAACTTCGGCACAAGGTAATGCCTCAGAAGGTATTGATTCCGGTGTGGCAACGCCAGAGCAGAAACCAAGCGCGGATGCGTTTAGTGGTGAGCCAACTTCGGCACAAGGCAATGCCTCAGAAGGCATTGATGCCGGTGTGGCAACGCCAGAGCAGAAACCAAGTGCGGATGTGTCTAACGGTGAGCCAACTTCGGCACAAGGTAATGCCTCAGAAGGTATTGATTCCGGTGTGGCAACGCCAGAGCAGAAACCAAGTGCGAACGGGGCTACCGGTGAGCCAACTTCGGCACAAGGTAATGCCTCGGAAGGTATTGATTCCGGTGTAGGTACGCCAGAATCGACACCGAGTGTGGACGCGGCAACGGGTGAGCCAAACACGGCAGACGACAAGAATGCCGCGGGCGAAAGCATTCCAACGTTAGCGGAAGGGGCGACCCCAACACATGAAAGTGGAGAGAGCATACCGTCGGTAGAGCCAGAGCAAACGTCGTCGGGTCCGGCGAAGCGTTGGCCAGAAGTGAAGACGCCAGCTCGAGTGATCACCAGTGCGGGCAACGCGAGCATCGATGGCAACCCAGGTTACCGCCCAATACGCGTCGACAGCAATGGTGAGACGATGGGCTATGAGATGCGCGATCGCGTGCTAGCCTCTTCGACGTCATCGGCAAGCACGGCACCGTCATCGAAGAGCAGTGTGAACGCAGAAGGGAACGCGCCGCAAACGGGCACACCAGCACAAGCTGGCAGCTCGAAGGGTGTGGAACCAAATGTGACAACACCAGATCAGAAACCAAGTGCGGATGCGTCTAGCGGTGAGCCAACTTCGGCACAAGGTAATGCATCAGAAGGTATTGATTCCGGTGTAGGTACGCCAGAAGCGACACCGAGTGTGGACGCGGCAACGGGTGAGC
>NZ_JYOQ01000074.1:0-386 GCF_000960545.1 Vibrio sp. S457-15
GCAGTCTGCGCCACTGATCAACGTATTCAGGGGAAACGAATGTCCACGTGGCAAAGCTAGAAGCTGTGTCGAATAGTCGCATACGACAAATTGGCTGGTGTGTCGCCAACCAAAATGTCTCCACTGCCTGAAAAACGTTGTAATACAGTGAGCAGTTGCCAGTCGGTAGCTAAAGACTAATTACTTGATAAGCCAGCAAAGTAAGAACCATCGTCATAGTAGCTAGCTGACAGTGTGAAACGATTAAATGCGGCTAAACCAAAACTCACATCGGCATAGAAGGTATTTTTAGTCAAGCTCAGGGTTTTAGCGTTCTGCGGCAAGTTGAGATAAGCAAGCGCGCTGTTGGCATCTTGAGGATTCGAGATAAACAACCAAGCACATCT
>NZ_JYOQ01000075.1:0-409 GCF_000960545.1 Vibrio sp. S457-15
CCGGTCTGGGTTGTCTCCCCCCCCTCGACGGTCGTGAGCACCCGCCGTGTGTCTCCCGGATAGTACTTACTGGTATCCGGAGTTTGCAAAGGGTTGGTAAGTCGGGATGACCCCCTAGCCTTATCAGTGCTTTGCCCCCAGTAGTATTCGTCCGAGGCGCTACCTAAATAGCTTTCGGGGAGAACAAGCTATCTCCAGGTTTGATTGGCCTTTCACCCCTAGCCACAAGTCATCCGCTAATTTTTGAACATTAGTCAGTTCGGTCCTCCAGTTGATGTTAGTCAACCTTCAACCTGCCCATGGGTAGGTCACCTGGTTTAGGGTCTATATCCAGAAACTGAACGCCCAGATAAGAATCGGAGTCCCAACTGCTCGACTAGATGGTTAACCTTGCCACTGAATATAAGTC
>NZ_JYOQ01000076.1:0-378 GCF_000960545.1 Vibrio sp. S457-15
GGTTTCCACAATGGTGTCTACCGTCGTTTTATTTGGGGTTACCGATACCGCGCAACCGGTCAGCAATAAGGAAACGACCAATAATAGGTTTGCCTTCATTAGTTAAAGACTCCCGCCTTTATCGTATTTTCCAATTCTTCGTCATCAACTTTCGAAAGATCGAGCTTCAGCAAGCGCTCAAGGTCACTCGTTCGCTCAAACTTCGGCCGCTTGATGTCGGTTTCTTTGACAGGGTCAACAAAATTACGGGTTGCGACGATGATCAACTCCGTCTTTCTTCTTTCGGTATTGGTCTTACTGCATAACGCACCAAGAATTGGGATGTCGCATAGATAAGGAATTTTTGCCAATGCCTCCTGCTCTTCAGACGTTAAAAGA
>NZ_JYOQ01000077.1:0-447 GCF_000960545.1 Vibrio sp. S457-15
GTTTGGCGCATCTCATCTCTGGTCATTATTGGTTCGTATTGAATCGCTTCCACTTTCATCGAATGGAAGAAGCTCTCAACACAGGCATTGTCCCAGCAGTTTCCTTTCCTGCTCATACTTTGTTTTAGATTATAAGCAGTTATGAGGTCTCGATAATCTTTCGAGCAATACTGGCTACCACGATCACTATGAACAATAACTTCCTCTGGAAAGCCTCGACGGAACAGAGCCATTGATAATGCATCGCAGACCAGTGTTGCCGTCATCCTCGTATCCATCGACCAACCGATTACTTGTCGTGAGTAAAGATCAATGATCACAGCCAAATACAGCCAGCCTTCGCTTGTGGCAAGATACGTGATATCTCCCGCCCATTTCTGATTCGGGGCCGTTGCATTAAAGTCCTGAGCTAGCAAGTTTGGAGCTACAGGCATCTTATGCTTGCTG
>NZ_JYOQ01000078.1:0-14615 GCF_000960545.1 Vibrio sp. S457-15
TTCGAGTACATTGAGGTTGATTATAATCGGACGAGAAGGCACAGTGCTCTTGGGTATCTAAGCCCAGTTAACTTTGAACAGAAAAATGTCGCTTAATGAAGTGTCCAGTCTGGCTGGAGCAGATCATCAAGACTCTTTGGGTGAAAGAACAGATTGTATTAACTGATGTAAGTGCTGCGTAAATGGTTCTCGGCTATAGCTTTGTTTAAAAAAAGACGAAAGTGAATAATCAATATTGTCATCTAATTTTATCGCTTTCACTTTTGAACTGTCATAGATAAACTCAGGTAGAAATGAAACCGACGGTACGGTTTGAACAACTTCGTAAGCCGTAGCTAATGAATCAACATAGGCAACTTTTTTAGTTTCAAGTTTTAGCTTCTCTAAAAGGCGATAACGATGTTCATTCCAAGAAGGTAATCGAGACACAATCAGTAAATTATCATGCACATCATCTAATTGGGTAATTTGCACATCAGGATGGCACGCTAAGTAGACATGGTATTTGCAAATATGCCTTTGAGCGATGCTTTTATTGGTTTCAAAGTCGCTAAAGTGCACACCAATATCTATGTCCCCCAAATCAATACCATCAAGGGAGTTCTTCCCCCAACGTTGGATATGAACGGTCGCTTGCGGAAAATGTTGAAGCAAAACTTTTGTCAATTTTGCCGCGGCATACTGATAGATATAAGAATTAAGCGCAATCACAATAGGCTGAGTATATTGTGAAAAATCAGTATAAGAAGTCGCCGCTTGCTTCAATACGTTCGCTATTTGATTGTAATGTTGCTCCACTTGCGGAGCGAGTTGCTGAACCAAAGGCGTCAGCTCCATACCCTGAGCACTTCGAATAAAAATCTGATCATTCAACTTTTCACGCAGCTTGGTGATATCTCGGCTAACGGCACTTTCAGACTTGTTAAGAATGTCCCCAACTTTCTTAAGATTCGGGTTGTGATAAAGCAGAACCATCGTTTTCATTAGCTCTAATGGCAAATCTACATAACGATTTTGTAATTCCATGCCTTGCTACCTTCTTGCAAAAAACGCAAGTTAATCTTAACTTTAGTTATGATTTTTACAAGGGCATTATCATATAAAACTGACCAAACAAAGGTTATAAATATGAAAGTGAAAACTCTGACTCTAGCGCTAGCCTCTATCATGGCGTTAACAGCAACATCATCATTTGCAACTAATAATGCTGATTTCAACTCTCCTTACATGAATGCGAAAGATACGCCATTAACCCACCTCCCAGAAAACGGCAATAACGCTAAAGTAAATCTAGAAACAGCCAAATACTGGAATTTAGACGTAAACAGTGAGCAACGTTCCTCTTACGATGATCCAATTACAATAAACGTTGCCGATGGTATTTGGACTTTTGCCACTCGTTCCATTTTGAATGTCAGTGTGGTTGAAGCACCTGAAGGTTTGATTGTTTTTGATACTGGTGACAATGGGCATGATGCAGCAGAGTTCTATGCAATGCTGCGTAAAGAAACAGATAAGCCTATTGCTGCAATCGTATATTCTCACGAGCACTATGTTTTTGGGGCGCGTTACTTCGTTGAACAAGAAGCAGCCCGTGGCAACAACAATATCAAAATCATCGGCCATCCTAATACTAATGCCTCGATCGCTAAAAATGGCGGTGCAGCATCAATCCATCCAGAGACCAGTGGTATAACAATCGGTCGTAGTATTGAGCAATTTAATGCGTATGCAACACCAGAGAAAGGTGACAATGCGGCATACAAGAACACCATCATGCCAGACCAAAGTGGTTTCGTGCCAGTAAACTTATCGCCAACTTATGATGGTGAAACTATTAATGTTGCAGGCTTAGACATTGTGTTCTACATGGACGGTATCGCTACTGATACTGCGAATCAGCTAATGTCTTATATTCCAAGTAAAAAAGCAGTGGTGAACAACGTTCTTTGGGGATGGTTCCCGAATATCTACAGTGCTCGTGGTGGACGTTACCGCAATCCAAATGAGTGGATGAATGCGGTAGAGAAAATCAAAGAACTAAAACCAGAAATCGTCATGTCAACGCATTCAACTTCAATGGTTGGTAATGACAAAATTAATAAGCGCCTGAAAGATTACCACGATGGTTTGGCGTTTGTTCTTGACCAAACATTAAAAAATATTGCATTGGGTCAAGGCCCGGACGAACTTCGTTATAGTGTAAAACTACCTAAATACCTGGAAGAATCGCCAATCCTCGTGCAAAACTATGGTGAAGTATCCATCATGGCGCCACGCATTTACACTGCGTTATTCGGACAATTTGATCGTAATGCAGCGCATTTGAATAAGTTGCATCCACAAGACGAAGCGACACGCATGGTCTCAGCAATGGGCGGCGAAGATAAAGTTTACAATCTAGCGAAGACAGCCTTCGATAACGGCGACTATTTATGGTCGGCGCAACTTTCTGATTTTATAGTCAAGCTCAATCCGACCAAAGAAAACAAAGAGTTAAAAGCCGATGCATTGGAACAAATGGGCTACCGTGCCACATCAACCAACTCACGTTCTTTCTATTTAGCACAAGCTGCTGAACTTCGCGGTCAAGTAAATATTATTAAGAATGTTCCAGCGGCCCCTGCTTCAATCGTACAAAACATCAATGATTACGTTAACTATTACCGTATTCGTATTAACCCTGAGCGTTCAGGTGATACTGAGGCAACCATCAAATTCGATTTTGGTGACAACCACGTTTACGGACTTGAAATCAGCCGAGCGGTAGTAAATTACCTTGATAACGCTGAAATGAGTACAGCTAAATCAGATGTGACCGTACAAATGAAACCAGAAGTGTGGGCTGAAATTTACAACAATATCGCGACTTTTGATGATCTGCTAAAAGCTGGAAAAGTTAAAGTCACTCAAGGTGGCAACGCTAAAGCCTCTCAGCTAATGGGATTGTTTGACCCTATTTATGATTGGAAAAACGATAAAGGCTTACAAGATCTAGCAAAAATGCTTGGTCAGTCAGAAAAATAATTCGTTGTCACTTTTTCAGTAGTCGCCACTGGTGACTACTGATTATAAGAAGGAAAAAATATGAATACAGATATGTCACATCTAGGTCGTGAATTCCAAGTAATAAATGGTGACATTACCATTCAGGCTTATGAAAAAGGTCAAGATGAACCTATTATTTTCGTTCATGGTTTCCCTGACTCAGCGAATGCTTGGCGTCACCAAGTTGACCCATTTGTCAGTGCTGGCTACCGTGTCATTACTTTGGACATGCGTGGCTACGGTAAAACATCTAAGCCAATGGAAAAAGAACATTATCACATCACGATGCTTGCTTCGGATGTGAAAGCTGTTCTCGATCACCTTAATATAGAGAAGGCTCATGTTGTGGGTCATGACTGGGGTTCGGTTGTGTCTTGGGCTTTTGCCGGTATTTACCCACAAGCGACAAAATCTCTGACTGCAATTTCGGCTGGTCATCCACTCGGTATACTTAGTATGCCTGATATCCAACAGCGTGAAATGTCATGGTATTTCTTCTTCTTCCAATTACCGATGGCGCAAGACCTGCTCGCTGCTGAAGATTGGAAACTATTTAAAGAGTGGATCCGAAACCATCCTGAATGGGAACATTGGAAAGAAGCTTTTAAAGAAGGCAAAGATATCCTCCCAGGCCTTAACTGGTATCGCAATGCGTTAAACCTAGAAAGTCCAATGAAAGCGGAAGACCTTGGTCACGTTCAAGCACCTTGTTTAGGTATTTGGTCGGAACAAGACTACTATCTAGGTGAAAAGCAAATGAAAGATTCAGCCCACTTCATCGGTGAAGATGGCAGCTTTGAGTTTACTCGTGTGAATGATGCAACTCACTGGGTGCAGCTTGATAAGCCAGATGAAATTAACGAAATTGTACTCAACTTTACCGAAAAGCATCGTTAATACACTGAATATTTTCGTCTTTTAATTAAGCCAGTAACTTATGTTACTGGCTTTGTCCGTTTATAGGAGTCGCGGGGCCATTTGAATAATTATGATGAAATCCTGAAAGCGTTACTAATGGAAACACTAAGTAAACAAGAAAAGGGGCAAAGGTGTGTTTACTATGATCGGCGCTGGCACACCTCTGATAACAACATACTATCAACTTAACCACGGCGCTTTTTGGCATTGATCTTTTAATAGAGATAAAAAGCCAGTGACTCGCGCTGACCTCTCATGCGCAGCAGAACTCACGAGGGCAACAATATCGGCATTTGGAAGCTCATAATCTGGCAATAATCGCACTAATTTACCACTATCAATCTGTGATTGAATATCCCATTCAGATCGCATGATGATCCCTAAGTCTCTTAAGGCCCAGTCTTTAATCACTCTGCCCTCATTACTTGCAAGAGAAGGACGAATACGAACACTTTCTATGGCCCCTGTTACTGCATGAGTAAAACTCCACAACGTGACATCTTCATTATTTTCTCTCAACGCAATACATTGATGCTTCTTAAGATCTTGCGGAGTCTTAGGCTGTCCATTACGAGATAAATACTCCGGCGAAGCGCAAACAAAGCGCTTGTTTGGGGCTAAACTCACCATCTTAAGGCTGGAGTCCGCCAGGTGACCAATGTAGATGATAATGTCCCATTTATGATGGTTGGCCCAGTTTGGCTTATCTGATAACTCTAGCTCCACCTCTAGGCGAGGATGAGCTTTTTTATACTCACCTAATAAAGGGGCTATCACATCGTTGCCAAAGCCAAGGGGCGCCAATACTCTTAGACAACCACTGACATCCCCTCTGCTTTCATTGAGTTTATCGGTGAGCTCGTCCAAATCTTCAAGGATCGAAATACCAGTATCAACTAAAACGCGCCCTTCTTCTGTTAAGCTAACCACGCGCGAAGGCCGTTGAAGTAACTTAAGCGATAGCTTCTTTTCGATATGTTGAATACGCTGAGTGACTGATGGCGGCGTTATATTGAGCGTACGAGCCGCATCTGCCAATGTTCTATGGTTAGAAACTACCACAAGAAATCGAATATCTTCTGTCGTTAACATTAACTTCCAACCTAATGTATAAGTAGATTTTTGTTAATATAATTCAACTTCTTCCTACTTCATAATCATTTCATCAATAGTTAATTTCACTTTGCAAGTTTAGGTAAATGAAATGATTAAGCATACGGAACACCCTGATTTAGAAAAACAATACAATGCCATCGGCACACCATTTCTCTATTTGGATAAACAAAAATTTTTGAGCAACCTTGCTCAAATGCGCAGCCATATGTCGAAACTAGGCACACCACTAAGACCCCACTTTAAAACAGTAAAGTCGTTAGATGCGCTTCCTTACTTAATTGACTCTCTAGAGGCTCCAATCACTGTATCCACCCTTGAGGAAGCAGAACAGCTTGCCAGTTATGGCTGTAAAAATATTCTCTATGCAGTTGGCATATCACAAGAAAAACTATTACGAGTCGAGCAGTTACTGAAACGTGGCATGAGTATTGTGGTTTTACTTGATAGCATGGAACAAGTCGATTTCGTTAACACTTACTGTCAAGAACATGAGTGTGTCATTAGCTGCCTGATAGAGATTGATTGCGACGGACACCGAGGTGGCGTAAGTGCAGATTCCGAAGCCCTAATTGCATTGGCTAAGAGCTTAGATAAAGGTTTTGCCGATTTTAAAGGCGTGATGCTCCACGCGGGTGAGTCTTACCACTGTTCGTCTCAAGAAGCGCTAAACCAATCAGCCAGTAATGAAGTAGCGACTGCACAACTTGCAGCGAAACGCCTCGAGTCGGTTGGGATTTACTGCGAAATAGTCAGCGTGGGGTCTACCCCGACGGCATGCTCATACACAAACACAAGTGGAATCACAGAAGTCAGAGCTGGCGTCTATTCGTTGTTTGACTTAGTGATGCATCGGCTTGGAGTGTGTACCTTAAACGATATCGCAATCTCAGTAGTAAGTAGTGTTATTGGACACAACAAATCGAGGGGGCAAATATTTGTTGATGCTGGTTGGATGGCTCTTTCTTTAGATAAAGGCCACGACGAACAATGTTATGGCGTGGTTCTCCAACCGAACGGCCAAGAGAATCAAATACTGAAAGTCATGCAGGTAAATCAAGAGCACGGCATACTCGAAGCGGCTTCTGGAAGCGAGATCGACTTCGAATGTTTTCCCATTGGTTCTAGAGTACACATCGTCCCAAATCATGCATGCTCTACAAGCGCGATGCACAGTAAATACTATGTCTTTGACTTGGTAGAGGGTCAAATTGAGCAATGGCAACGTGTTTCAGGGTGGTAAACATGATTTATCTAGATGAAAAAACGACAGCAGCGTTAATTTCTCACGAACTGGCATACAAAGCGGTCAAAGCGGCATTTTCTTCAGTACAAGATCAGCACTCATCAATATTTCCGGTCGTTAACGCATCAGGCCCGATCGAAGGCTCAATGTTTTCACTCAAATCAGCATGCACAAATCAATTACTTGGTTGGAAAATGGGAAGCTATTGGCCTTGCAATAATCAGTTTGGGCGACCGAACCATGGTACTCATATCTTTCTTCTTTCACCGGATACGGGGGAAATGAAAGCCATTTTGTCAGCAAGTTTGGTCAATGCCTACCGAACTGCAGCAGCTGATGCCATCGCTGTTGATCTACTGGCGAGACAAGATTCATCTGTACTCGCGTTATTTGGCACAGGTCATCAAGCTAAATACGAAGCGCTTGCCATTTCAAAAGTTAGGAATCTATCTAAAGTCCTGATTGTTGGTAGAAATCAGACTAACGCCAACCAACTAGCGCAAGAGCTAAGCAAAGAAGGGTTAACAACAGACATCAAATCCGCTCAAGAAGCCTGTGAAAGCGCAGATATTATTGTTACCGTTACAGCGTCCACCGCTCCTTTGTTTGAATCTTCATGGGTAAAACCTGGAACTCATATTTCTGCAATGGGAGCAGATAAAATAGGAAAACAGGAACTTCCACCATCGCTATTTGAGAACGCCACCCTCTACTGTGATTATTTATCTCAGTCCAAAACAATTGGTGAGTTCCAGCATGCGCCAGATAAAGAGATCTATCAGATCGGTGACAATCTTCAATTAAAAGAAAGGAACAAAAACGACATTACTATTTTTGATAGCTCAGGAATTGCCTATCAAGATCTTTATATTGCGCAAATAGTTTTAGATAAATACCTATCCAAGGGAGATTACCATGAATAACGTTGGCTTTTTAAAAATAAACGGTAACACCATCGATGACATTATCGACCTCTCCGTGGAAGAGTCCCAAAAACACCTCATTGCTAATAACGCAGAATGGCTTGCAGAGGCGAGTTTCAACGACGATAGCGTCAGTTACGGCATTTATTTAGACGACAAACCAGCAGGGCTCATCTCTCTTATCGATCCAAGACTACTCGACAAGTTCGATGAGCACTTTCAAAAGGATCATTTGTACGTGTGGCGCGTCATGATTGACCATCGTTTTCAAGGAAAGGGATTGGGAAATCAAGCGATTAACTTTAGTAAGCGATACGCTTCCATTATCGGTTTACAAGGCGTGTCCCTGACCACAATGGATAAAGAGGAAGGGAATGCTCTCCATATTTACCAAAAGCTCGGATTTATACCAACGGGTAGAAGACTTGATGATGAAATTGAATTAATTTTTAGCTTCAAGATATGATTTAATAATCGGTCTAGATGGTTCAATAAATTACTAATAATTAAACCCTATGGTAAAAAATGAAGTGATTATTTTAATCTTACAATCACTCATTAATTAACACGTAAAAATAAATTTTGATTTATCAATTTGGAGATATAGTGAAAAATATACTTGTATATACCATTTTTATTATTTTATTTTCAGGGTGTGATTATAAGTATGAATCATACTCGGAATCATATACCTCAAAGATTATTAAAAATGTTGTTCTAGATATAGAATGTGTTAAATCTTCTCTTGATAAAAAATTAGAATTTAATACAGTGACTGAAAGTAAAAACTCTCTTCTAACCAGCATTTCGGATATTGAAGTGCAAGTAAACGTGACTGAGAATGAATTAGTCATCGTGTCTAAATACAAAACAGAGACTAAACAGGACAAGAATATTTATATTGTAAGTGCTGTTGGAAAGAGAGTTGAAAGAATCATTTTTAATGATTGTGATTATTAAAAATGAACATCACCGTCTAAATAATTGCATCCTTGCTTATAAAATTTATTAGCTCCATCAGTTTGTAAATTTATAGTTAACCCTGTTTATTGATAACATTTTCTAGACAAGCTAATAGATTCGAATTTATATGAATACGGGCAAGTAAAGAGTGTTATTGCTGATAACTTGGCATTAGCCAAATTCAAGTAAAATAAATGTATTACTCCCATTCGATTTCAAAAGGCTAACAAGCTTTGGGGCACTTCTGTGCTACGAAGTGCCAATTGTGAAGTTTCTGGACAAAAGTTGGTTAGGAAATTTACTCTATTTAGACTATTAGGTATTAGGAAAAGTATGGGTGTTGCACCATTCCCCTTAAGGCATGCTCAATATTTGCCCATTGAAAGACCGTGCTCTTCAATAGATAATCTCTAAGCATCATTAGCACCCACGACATGTCTGGTAGGTACATCATAGCGAGAGCGGCGTTATGTTGCTTAAACAATGGTGGGCGATGATAAATGTCAGTCATAGTGCGCGTTAGTTTGTGGATTTGGAGCGTACAGCGAGAGTCGAACTCGCATCATCATATTGGAAGGCAGAGAAGTAGGCTTTGCGTTCATATTTCTTGATAATCAGTGATTTGACGAGTCAATTTTAATCAAGAAGGCTAAGTCAGTTAGAATGCTATAGCATGAAAAAGTGCTATATTGAAAGCATCACATCTTCACGCCCCCACAGAAGGAATAATACTATGCCGACCTACCAGGTCACTTACTTCAACGTGAGACACGCCGTGATGGATAGCGAAGCTATCTTCATGAAAAACCTAACGAACGCAAAGCGCTCAGCAGAGCATCATGCGCCAGAGGGTACTGATCAAATTGAAATCAAAGATTTAATGGATCAAGTTCTGACTCGATTGACGCTTGAGCAAGGCTGGGTTGATAACATCGAAGACTGACATTGCCTAGCAATCACGGTTCGTTTGGAGTGTCATCAATAAATACACAGGCTTGATTAGTTTTTCGTATTAGCCTTTGACACAGTTTAATTTGTTTGTCTGTCAAAGCCTGTTCACAGTAGAGTTGGTCGAGTAAACCTGCAAGCATGTCTCTTTCCAAGTTACTCAGTTTTTCAGAATGCATGAGGAGTGTCATATTGATAAGTTCAGAGAGGTTTCTTGAACTCACAATCCCCATTCCTTATCCCACTTCTTTTGTTCCTCAATATCTTCTATTCGTTTGCGGACATCCTTTCTCTTCAACTCTTCTGGTATCCGCTTAATCCTTTTCCTTTCGGATTAAGACCAAGTTGTTTCTGCTTTTGTGTCGGTTTAGGTAACTTGCTCACATATAATCCTATTTTGATGGTTGACTGAATTTCGCACCGCATCCACGTTGACTATGAAAGAAACAATGATACTACACAAGTCAGCATAAAAAGGACAAAAGTGAGTAACAGCACTAGTTAAATTAGCATTGTAAGTATCGCAAATACCAGCGTGTTGCAACTTCGGCCATTTGCTTGCAGTTGGCATAAAGTCATTTTTTGTTAGCTAACGCGTTAGAAACTTACTGATATTTTTAAAATCATAACCTTACAACCAAATTAAAATATGACCGAAGACTAAACTAACTATTTTCAATTTAAGGCTTATACTTAAAGTAGCTCCGCGAATTTGAGTTATTTTTTCATTATAAAACAAGTTTCCTTTCACAGTTATTTTCGAAATTTTTCGTTTAACTTCTGCGACAGCCCTCTTGAGTGACTATGAAATAGCTCTAGTTACCAGAGCCTTAACCTATAGGTTTAGTCGAGGTATATATGTCTGACAGAGAAACTGGATCAGTAAAATGGTTTAACGAGAATAAAGGCTTTGGATTTATCACCAAAGATAGTGATGGCAAGGATATTTTTGTCCATTTCCGTTCGATTTCGTCTGATGGGTTTAAGACCCTGTTGGAAGGGCAAAAAGTAAGTTTTGAAGTTGAACCAGGTGAGAAAGGACCGCACGCAACAAACGTGGCTCTCATCTAGATACGGCTGAAGGCATAGCAATCAAATGCTTTGCCTTCATTTTTTGTCTAGTTATTGTTTGATGGTAAAAGTCCATTCCAACTTCTTCCTTCTTTTCGAAATTCAACTCTGATCCTTTCAGGTTATAGATTTTCAGCTGATCAAAGCTATTTGGATATGGGAAATATAAAAGTGTCCCAGAAAACATGTCTATGACAAGGAGGTGCCTTTTATAAAGGTCAACCATCATTGAAAGGAAACAAATCATGATACCCACCAACGAGAAAGCATGGCGCCAAACATATCTAAGGTCACTGAATGTAAAAGGCACAGAATATAGATACTGGTCATTAAAAAAACTTGCCCAAGATTATCAAGTAAACCTGTCCAAAATTCCCGGAACTAAACGTCTGCTTATTGAAAATGTAATGCGACAAACCTCTGATTTAAAAGAGTCATCTCAAATTATTGAAGCATTGCTCTTTAAAAATAAGGCTCTCGACTCAGAGAGCAATGGTAATTCATCAGAATTAAGTTTCTATCCTAGTAGAGTACTGATGCAGGACTATACTGGGATACCTGCTTTAGTCGATTTAGCCGCAATAAGAGATGCAGTAGCTCAAGAAGGCGGAGATCCGAGTTATGTAACACCCAAATGTCCGGTTGATCTTGTCATAGACCATTCGTTAATTGTTTATCAATCAGGTTCAGAATCTTCGATACAAACAAATCGCGCACATGAAATGGCACGAAATAGAGAGCGTTATACATTTCTAAAATGGGCACAAAAAAACTTCCGTAACTTGACAGTGATCCCTCCCGGTAAGGGGATATGCCATCAAGTCAATCTGGAATATCTATCTCAAGTTGTGCGCGAAGACGAAAAAAGAGTGTTAACACCAGACACGGTAATAGGAACCGATAGCCACACCACTATGATAAACGGGTTAGGCGTGTTGGGTTGGGGAGTGGGAGGCATAGAAGCCGAAGCTGCAATGCTTGGTCAGCCACTAAATATCGCTATCCCACGAGTTGTCGGAGTACGTCTTGATGGGCAATTGCGTCCCGGTGTGACTGCGACCGATTTGGTTTTGACGATCACAGAAAGGTTAAGGTCTCATGGCGTGGTTGGTAAGTTCGTTGAGTACTATGGTGACGGCTTAGCCACTCTATCGGTGGCAGACCGAGCAACGCTTGCCAATATGGCACCAGAGTATGGAGCCACTTGCGGATTTTTCCCAATTGATGAAAATACTATCGCCTATTTAACCATGACAAACCGCCCTTCTTCACTGATTGATAGAGTGCGGGCATACGCCCTAGAGCAAGATCTATGGTGGGATACAAACCGCCCTTCACCAGAGTATGACGAAAATGTTGTAGTCGATTTATCTGCCATCGGTACCTCAATAGCAGGGCCCAAACGACCTCAAGACAGACTTAATATCAGCGCCATTAAGCAAGCGACTCTTGACCAATGTGCTATTGAAGGTGCCGCAAACTCAAGCCAGCCAGGATCATCCAGACCCTTACATCATGGTGATGTCGTCATTGCAGCTATCACCTCGTGCACTAACACGTCAAACCCCGCTGTTATGCTGACTGCGGGTTTAGTGGCTAAGGCAGCAGTTAAAAAAGGGTTGACCGTTCCTAGCTACGTCAAAACTTCTCTCGCCCCCGGTTCATTAGCTGTCGCTCGATATCTCAATGATACGGGTTTGCAAGACTACCTCGACCTATTGGGATTTCATCGAGTTGGATACGGTTGCACAACATGCATTGGTAACTCTGGCCCATTAAAAAACAATCTTGAAACTGAGATATCGGAAAACAGCCTGAATGTATCGGCGGTATTATCAGGTAATCGCAACTTTGAAGGTAGAGTACACCCCTCTGTTAGCCTAAACTGGCTTGCCTCGCCACCTTTAGTCGTCGCATTTGCGTTAGCGGGTACGACCTGTATTGACTTAGAAAAAGACCCAATTGCGCTCAATAGTAACAACGAGCCCGTCTATCTAAAAGATCTGTGGCCAAGCCAAGCCATGCTGGATGAAATGCTAAATCAAGTCCATGAGAGCCACTTTAGATTGAGCTACAGCGACATTACTGAAGGTGATGAAGAGTGGGAACAATTGTCAATGAAAGATAGCCCCTGCTACCCTTGGGACGAAGGCTCTACTTACATACAACGCCCTCCTTTTTTGGAAATACCACCGCCGACTTTTCCTGTTGAATCAGCGCGTATATTAGCCATTTTGGGGGATTCAATTACGACCGACCATATTTCACCAGCAGGCCGCATTTCAGAACATAGCCCGGCGGGTCAATATCTACTTTCAAAAAACATCACACCTGAAGAGTTTAATAGCTATGGTTCACGCCGAGGAAATCATCACATCATGGTTCGTGGGACTTTTTCAAATGTACGTTTGGAAAACAAAATCGCCTCCCCGACGATAGGCGGTGTCACGCGATGTTACGGCGATACCAAACTGGATGACTGTAACATGTCAACCACTGAGAAAGCGCCTCCCATCATTCCTATTTACGACGCCAGCAGGAGGTCAATCGAACTTAACGTTCCGTTGGTAATATTTGCTGGCAAAGACTATGGTTCAGGCTCTAGTCGTGACTGGGCGGCAAAAGGTTGTTTGTTATTGAATGTGAAAGCGGTCATCGCGGAATCGTTTGAGCGAATTCATCGTAGTAATTTAGTCGGTATGGGCATACTGCCTCTTCAACTGATGCGACCAGATGAATTAAATTCACTGACTTTAGAGGGTAATGAGACTGTTTTTATTGCCCCCCACGAACCTATAAAGCCGTTATTGGAGCTCAATATTATCGTAGTAACAGCGCAAGGTGCTGAGCTCACCATACCTGTTACTGCTCGTATAGATAACCCTAAGGAACTGGAGTATTTTAACTCGGGGGGTATTCTTCAATATGTTCTGAAGCAACTGACAGCTAATATTCCTAAAATGTCATAGTGAAGTCTCGCGTCTTAGATTACGGGGTAGCAGTCTGCGGTAGTTTTTCACCGCAGACTGTCTATACATTTCAGATTCAGATGTTGTTCTGTTTTTCTCTTACAGAGAAATACCGTAAAAAAGTGAGACCGAGTAAAGCTGAACAGATGGAAGCTGAGAAAACTCCAAGTTTTGCTGCATTAATTTGATCAGTGCTATAGGCTAACTCTGAGATAAACAATGCTATCGTAAAACCAATGCCAGCTAGCATCCCACCCCCCAAAATCATTCCCCAATTCATATTTTCTGGAAGCATGGCTACCCGGAGTCTTACGGATATCCAACTGAACAGCACAATACCTATAGGCTTGCCAAAAACAAAACCCAAAAAGACAGCAAAAGTAATTGGAGAAGTTGCGTTCGTACTGGTTAGTGAAATCCCAGCATTAGCAAAGGCGAATAGTGGTAAGATGATAAACCCGACCCAAGGATGAAGTAACATTTCTAAGCGCTCGACCGGTGAAAGCGTTTCACGGGCCGCCGCCGCAGCTGTCCTTAAAGTCTCTCCTTCAATCTTATCTCCGCTCCATTGCTTCATAGGTGATGATGCCACTATTGAGTTCACAATAGTGGAGAGGTGTTGCTTGCTGACCCACTTATTTGTGGGGGTTAATAAGCCTAGAATCACACCAGTAATTGTCGGATGTATACCAGACATGTCGACCGACAACCATATCATTCCTCCAACAAGAGAGAAGAGTACAATACTGCGAACTCCCAAGAAGCTCATACCTTGAACAATAATAAAACCTATTAATGCATAAACGACGGGCCGCCATTCAATGTCATTACCATAACCAATAGCCACAACAAAGATTGCGCCAATATCATCGACTACGGCCATTGATAACATGAATATTCGTAAGCTACTCGGAATACTGATCTGCACCAGCAGTTTTGGACACTGAGTTAAGTGAGTACAATCACTAACGAGGTGAATCATGACAAACAAGAAGAAACGTATTATCCATTCTCCTGAATTTAAAGCCGAAACTCTGAAGCTAGCAGAGAAAGTGGGAGTCGCTGCGGCAGCAAGACTGTAAAGAAAAACACTACAACCAGTCAGCGAGAACAAGAGCTAGCTGCTGAAGTAGCCAAACTCAAAAGACAGTTGGAAGAACAAGCAGAAGAGCTAGATATCGTAAAAAAGGCCGCCACCTACTTCGCGAAAAATCTAAAGTAGATTGCTATGAATTCATGCTTGAACACTTGCTGTGCTTCAGTGTTGTCCGCATGGTTAAGGTATTCAAGGTTTCTCGAAGTGGGTTTTATTATTGGATTAAGCATCGCCACAAGGGTATTCAACGCGAAGCAACTCGCCAAGAGTTTGATGCAAAGGTTAAAGATGCTTTTGACAACAGTAAGGGGCGAGATTAC
>NZ_JYOQ01000079.1:0-380 GCF_000960545.1 Vibrio sp. S457-15
CGTTTTTTATCCTCTCCACCAAGTTGGGTGTGTTGATCAATGGTTTAAACGAGTTTGTTGTATTATTCGACGAACTTGTTTAGTTGCTCTTTTGTCGCTTCGTCATCAGCGCCGATACCTAAACCAATCGCGGTTTCTTCAGATGTTTAAGCCTTGGTTACGGTAATGTCTACGCCATCAATATCCCCCTCAAACGTATTGCTCGAGTTAGTGAGTTTTAGACCAGTATTCTCTGCACCCAACCAGATCACGGCATCTTGTGGTGCACTGATTTGATTGATGTTTGTGAATGCATCTTCAAACCATGTTTGTCCTGTGCCCGTCGCTGACACGTTGATTTGATTGGCAACGCCGGTTTCAGTGCTTGAAGGCATGAAGTG
>NZ_JYOQ01000080.1:0-753 GCF_000960545.1 Vibrio sp. S457-15
CAAAAGAAGTAGGTAGTTTAACCTTCGGGGGGACGCTTACCACTTTGTGGTTCATGACTGGGGTGAAGTCGTAACAAGGTAGCGCTAGGGGAACCTGGCGCTGGATCACCTCCTTAAACGATGATTACTCACGATGAGTGTCCACACAGATTGATATGGTTTAAATTCAGAGCAAAAAGTTGGTTCTGCATAAAGTGCTGAAGCAATTTATGTGGGGCTATAGCTCAGCTGGGAGAGCGCTTCGCTGGCAGCGAAGAGGTCATCGGTTCGATCCCGATTAGCTCCACCACTGACTTCCTATGTCCCGTTCGTCTAGAGGCCTAGGACACCGCCCTTTCACGGCGGTAACAGGGGTTCGACTCCCCTACGGGATACCATCTTTAAGCACATTTTTTTTGATAAGAAAGTATTAAGTGTTCTTAAAAATGGTTACTTCATTAGAAGTGATTAGCTCTTTAACAATTTGGAAAGCTGACAAAACAACAATTTATTGTTGTTTGTAAAGTTCTCAATGTTTGTCTTTAAGACAAACACCAAAATAACACATTCAAGTGTTCTTGGAATTTGAGTCCGGCAAAATCGAGTCTGCATCATGTATAAAAATTGCAGACAACTTTGGTGACTTGTCATCAACTCGAAACTCCTTCGGGTTGTATGGTTAAGTGACTAAGCGTACACGGTGGATGCCTTGGCAGTCAGAGGCGATGAAAGACGTAGTAACTTGCGATAAGCCCAGATTAGGTAGTAACAACC
>NZ_JYOQ01000009.1:0-397 GCF_000960545.1 Vibrio sp. S457-15
CTGCAAAATCGATTTTGCCGGACTCAAATTCCAAGAACACTTGAATGTGATATTTTGGGGTTTGTCCTAAAGACAAACATTGAGAACTATACAAACAACAATAACTTGTTGTTTTGTCAGCTTACCAAATTGTTAACGAGCTAATCACTTCTAATGAAGTAACCATTTTTAAAAGCACTCAGCGAATGCGCTTAAAGATGGTGGAGCTATGCGGGATCCAACGGCAGACGACCTGCGTCCAAGGCAGGGGCTCTCCCAGCTGAGCTATAGTCCCATCAAGGCTACGATCTAGTATACCACCTCCCTAAAAGGAATTGGTGGGGCTGCGTAGATGCGAACCACCGACCTCCCGCTTACAAGTCGTACGCCCAAACCACCTGTGCTACACACCTAGCAT
>NZ_JYOQ01000081.1:0-1714 GCF_000960545.1 Vibrio sp. S457-15
AACCCGAGAGTGAGCCACAAACCAAAGAAAACTAGGATTGAAACCGAAAAATCTCGACTCCCAAAGATCCAAACACCAAGGCTGTTAACCTGAATTTTTAGGCTTTCTTCATCTGGCATATAACGCCCTGCTAAGGGGTGAGCAACGCAATACAAAAGCCGCCGCATACCACCTTAAGCACTAAAATCAACGCATAGCAAAAATGCCACGCGTTGCGAATCCCTCTTAAGCAGTTTGTTATGTGTCAAATTTTAAACTCGAACTTAGCTTTTTTAGGGCCAGTTTCCCCTTTTTCGGAAGGCGCATACTTCCGTTTTGATAATATTCGCACAGCTTCAGCATCGAATACTCCTTTAGGTACAGAATCAGTAACCATTATGTCAATCACATCACCCTGACTATTAATATTAAACGTGAGTACAACAGTACCGACTAATTTGTTTTTCCTTGAACCTTTATGATTCCTAGGCGATACACTGTCCCGATCTTTGTGTTCTCGATAATTTGGGGAACTAGCACTTTCAATTAAACCAGCGCAGCCAGACAATAATGCCGCTATAAATAATATTAAAATCTTCATACTTAATCTTTGACAACATAACGCCCGCTTAAGGGGCAGCCAACGCCATTACCAAGCTTCCGCATTACATCGTAATCACAAAAACCAACGCATGGTAAAAATGCCACGCGTTGGCTGTCCCTCTTGAAGCGTTTGTTATGCTTAAGCTTCAATGACTTACGTTTTGCCAGAACCAAGATTAACTCGGCTTTGACTCACGCACAAAAGCCAAAACCTAAAAAACTGAAATGACTCATAACTTTTGAAAATCAGACTTGGACTTTTAACAATTCAAGCTTTGACAACAAGAAAGTGAAAGCTGATTTTTGATTGAGCCAACCACCTTAACCTCGCGTTTGCCCGAAAATTGATTGAGGCAATTCTCTGAATTTCCAGCGCCAAAGAATAATTGTCCGGAAAACAGCGCCCACTGAGCCAACTTGCCGAGAAACACAAAACTAACCAGCCAAGGGAACAAAGAAAGACCATAAACCACTAATTGTTGGTGATTAAGCATAACGCCCTGTTAAGGTGTGAGCAACGCAATACCGAAGCCGCCGCATACCACCTTAAACACTAAAAACAACGCATAGTGAAAATGCCACGCGTTGCGAATCACTCTTAAACAGATTGTTAGTTGCCGACCTATTTAAAGCTGTTCATCTCGCGACGACTTACCGGCATACGAGCATCAGCGGTTCTCAGCTGGCGCTTGAAACCACGGTTCCCACGCACGACCTCATTGCCATTCTTGTCCACCGTTTTAAGTGTATCGACAAGTATATTTTTGTATGTACCTTTAATCTCATATTCGAATGAAACTAAATCGGTTTTAAACACCCATTGTTGTGAACCAAGGGCAAGAAAACTGTAACTTTCACCGTCAACAACTAAATAATGTGCATGTAGAGCATTCGTATTTCCCCCGCGGCTAGGCGGACGACTTTTCTCTTTGAGGTACTTACTATAGTTTTCTATTTTCTTATTTGTAATTTTATTCATTTAAGCCTCTATTTCCTCGTAGGCAACTAACGCCCTGCTAAGGGGTGAGCAACGCAATACCAAAGCCGCCGCATACCACCTTAATCACCAAATTGAACGCATAGTAAAAATGCCACGCGTTGCGAATCCCTCTTGAGCACTTTGGTGACTTGT
>NZ_JYOQ01000082.1:0-698 GCF_000960545.1 Vibrio sp. S457-15
ATAACGCCCAATTAAGGTGTGAAGCACGCAGCCACAGTACTCAATTTGACCACCGTAAACACTGAGCTTAACTCAAACCAAAAATGCCAAGCGTGCTGAATCACTCTTAAATTGTTTGTTAGGTCGATACAAAAAATGGCCAGAAAACTGACCATTTGAATTACTAATCAAAACAACTTTGGTCTAGTATGAACAAATGCACCTTTTTGCGGGTGCCAGACTTGTCCATGACGAGCTGCTCGCTCAACCGCATCAAGTAGCACTGGGTCAATCGATGAAGAATCATCAGCTGTGCTCTGGCCACCGTGAGTAACTACAATACCAGCACCGAAACCATTCAGTTTCTTGATCGCCTCAACGACTTCGACTGGGATCAAATTTGTTTTAATGTTTAAGTGAATAGTCGAACTATCATGGACACGTGCACATGCTTCGATTTTTCCACTGATATCTTGCGCATTTAAGCCACTATCGACCATACTTTGAGTCAAGTCCACTTCAAAAAAGAAGTGATCACCGCCCAAACCCAAAGGTTCTTTTCTATAAAATTGCATTACTTTTCCTTTTGTTGTCATGCAAACCCATAACATGACGGCATATTTTTGTTTTTCAAGTGAACCTGGGAAATATGCAACTCGACTGCTCAAATGCCAAACAAAAAGAGTCTTTTTTAAACTAATGCACGAAGACCTAACGCC
>NZ_JYOQ01000083.1:0-460 GCF_000960545.1 Vibrio sp. S457-15
TGCCAGATGTTAGAGTATTTCGTGACTGGTTATTTACTACAACTTTTGTAATATCCTGTCTGTGTATAAGATCGGAGAAGTTTTTTATTTTTTGTGGATTTCCTTTTTGAACTAATATTACTGCAGGTCTTAAGTAAATGGGATGTGAGTTTTTTAGATCAAAACCATGTCCCTTGAACTCTTTCATTATTGTAAATGTAACATGTTCAGATGTTCCCCATATAATATCAGCACCTTTATTGGAACACTCATTACTTATAGCTTTTGCGCAGTCCTCCCATTTTTGTAAAGGACCATAAGTAATATTAATATCCACATCTTTATTTTCATCTATTTCTTTAAAAAAATCTGCGGCTTCTTCTATGGCGTGATGTGGCCCCCCCGCTCCGTAAATATTAATCACACTTGCATGTGATAATTGGCTAATGAAGATAAGGGCAAGAGTTATTAATTTATGAAA
>NZ_JYOQ01000084.1:0-629 GCF_000960545.1 Vibrio sp. S457-15
GCGGCGTTAGTCGCCAGAAAAAGCTAGTAATCAAAATCATGTTTCTAAGCTCAAAATCTGGCAGTTGCTTGTTTAGCGCACAAGTTCATCGTCGATGGTCAAAACTCAGTTTCTGCTATTTTAAGCCCAAAGTTTGGCAAGTGTCCTAGCGGTTGTTTTGTTCTTTGGTGCTGACAGAACAGGGCAATCGAGAGTCTATTTTTGCTTGCAACTCCGCTCGGTGAGTTTGTTGGCACAAAAGCCGATTTACTCGCTGGAGTGACTTTTTCTCTAGTGTTGCAAATTCCACGTGGTTTCAGTGACTTTGTTGAAAGTCCGCACTGTGAGATTCGTTTTCCAAAAGCGCTTTTGGGCGTTGTCAGTCCGCTTTCTGCGGCGTTGTTTGTTCCAAGTGGTTTCATTGAATAGCCGCTTTGAGATTACGCCTGACTTAAATGCATCAAAGCACATAAAGTTTGTTGTTCGCAAAGTTTAGTTTGGCTTAAAATTGTCGCTCGGTGCCTCGCGACTAACAAACTGCTCAAGAGGGATTCGCAACGCGTGGCATTTTTACTATGCGTTGAATTTAGTGATTAAGGTGGTTTGCTGCGGCTTCGGTATTGCGTTGCTCACCCCTTAGCAGGGCGTTA
>NZ_JYOQ01000085.1:0-566 GCF_000960545.1 Vibrio sp. S457-15
CAGAAACCAAGTGCGGATGCGTCTAGCGGTGAGCCAACTTCGGCACAAGGTAATGCATCAGAAGGTATTGATTCCGGTGTAGGTACGCCAGAAGCGACACCGAGTGTGGACGCGGCAACGGGTGAGCCAAACACGGCAGACGACAAGAATGCTATGGGTGAAAGCACCCCAACGCACGAAAGCGGTGAAAGCCTACCGTCGGTAGAGCCAGAGCAAGCGTCGTCGGGTCCGGCGAAGCGTTGGCCAGAAGTGAAGATTCCAGCTCGAGTGATCACCAGCGCGGGCAACGCGAGCATCGATGGCAACCCAGGTTACCGTCCAACACGCGTCGACAGTAATGGTGAGACGATGGGCTATGAGATGCGCGATCGCATACCAGCCTCTTCGACGCCATCGGCAAGCACGGGACCGTCATCGAAGGGCAGTGTGAACGCAGAAGGGAACGCGCCGCAAACGGGTACACCAGCACAAGCAGGCAGCTCGAAGGGTGTGGAGCCAAATGTGGCAACACCAGAGCAGAAACCAAGTGTGAACGGGGCTACCGGTGAGCCGACTTCGGCACAAGG
>NZ_JYOQ01000086.1:0-1089 GCF_000960545.1 Vibrio sp. S457-15
TAACGCCCTGTTAAGGTGTGAGCAACGCAATACCGAAGCTCCTGCATACCACCTTAAACACCTAAACCAACGCATAGTAAAAATGCCACGCGTTGCGAATCACTCTTAAACAGTTTGTTATGCGATTGTTTTCTCAGGATAGTCAGGAGTTAACCTTTCTATTTCCCATGTTGGATAATCAAAGCCATCAACGATGGACATGATTTGTCTAATACTTTCAAATGCCGAGGTAACAAGTTCGTTTTCAACAACATGAAGCGAAAAGGGAGGCTGAGTATATGAACCCAACACATCAGTGAACATAGTATCTGATATAACACCAGCATGTTCAGGACTTAATACCAACGACCGATAAGCTGATTTAGCTAAATAAAAATTAACCATATGAGCCCATCCTTTAGCCATTTGATAGCCCATTATAGGGTTGTTATTATGCTCGAACGGACTCCAACTATCATTCATTGGGGTAGCAACAAAACATAAATGAGGCGTCAAGGGGTAAATAAGGTAGCTACTCGGAAGTTCAATAAAGCCAGTTTGTAAAACGGGATTATCAGTCCTTACAAGGTAGTCGTCAGCATGTGTTTTCAATAACAGCCAATTTCTATTCGCCACGTAACTTAGATCAAGACATTCTTGGCAGCCGACCCGATCACACATTGGCTGAGACTCAACCCCTGTCAATTCAACCGCTCTCTTTTCATATTCAATGTAACTAGGCGTTCTAACCAACTGAGACAATATAAATTGCGCCCACAAAAATCTTTCATCTTTACTTAGTTCATTGTAGGTAATGAGTTTTTCATAGAGTGGAGCAACTTTAGTTTCTAGCTCTTTATCCAAGGCATGTTCAACTGCCCAGGAATACAAACCTCTCTCTCGACCCCATTGTTTTTTGCCTTTTATCCCTTTTTTTACGGACGAAGAAAACTCGCACCAAAAGTAAGACACGAAGTTAGATTCGTCAGCCCAATACTTGTTGCTAAATTTGGGAACATAATGGGATAGAGGTTTTTTCTTTGCCACTAGTTAATTACTCCAATAAAGTCGCATAACGCCCTGTTAAGGTGTGAGCAACGCAATACCGAT
>NZ_JYOQ01000087.1:0-832 GCF_000960545.1 Vibrio sp. S457-15
CTAAAGGGTTGTCGGAGACTACGACGTTGATAGGTCAGGTGTGTAAGTGCTGTGAGGCATTGAGCTAACTGATACTAATTGCCCGTGAGGCTTAACCATACAACACCCAAGGGGTTTTGATGGACTCAAAGCAAGAACAGAATTGAATGTGTAGAGAACACAGAAACAGCTTTCCGAATTAAAGAATTTGCTTGGCGACCATAGCATTTTGGACCCACCTGACTCCATTCCGAACTCAGAAGTGAAACGAAATAGCGCCGATGGTAGTGTGGGGTTTCCCCATGTGAGAGTAGGACATCGCCAGGCTTTAATTTGCACTTGCTTAAGATTTAAGCAAGTCACCATAAGGTTCTAATCTTTTTTAGAGTTTTATGTTGACTTTCAAAGTGGAAAGCGTATTATACGCACCTCGCTTGAGTGTTAAGGCACTGAAAGCCAAGCTCTTTAACAATATAAACCTATCAATCTGTGTGGGCACTCGTTGATGATAATCCAATTCGATACTTCGGTATCAAATTAGGTTTCAATGAAACGAAGTGACCATTGAATCTTCGGATTCAGCACAGTCAATTCAAACATTACTTTATGTAATGTTCAGTATTCATTGAGCCGAACAAAATCTTAAATTGAAGAGTTTGATCATGGCTCAGATTGAACGCTGGCGGCAGGCCTAACACATGCAAGTCGAGCGGAAACGAGTTGTCTGAACCTTCGGGGAACGATAGCGGCGTCGAGCGGCGGACGGGTGAGTAATGCCTAGGAAATTGCCCTGATGTGGGGGATAACCATTGGAAACGATGGCTAATACCGCATGATGCCTACGGGCCAAAGA
>NZ_JYOQ01000088.1:0-386 GCF_000960545.1 Vibrio sp. S457-15
GGTGATGGTGTGCCACTCGCAGCGGATGAAACCGTGCAATTGGCACAAGAACACATCGAAGGCAGTAACGTATCGGCGGTCGAGGCGCTGAGCGGCGTGATGTCGCTAACGCGTAACTTCGAGATGCAAGTACGCATGATGAAAACTGCAGAACCGTTGGCGCAAGCCGGTAACAAATTAATGGCGGCGAGATAAGTCTCGCCCCAAAAGGAGATAACCAATGCATTCGGCATTATGGGTAAGTAAGGCAGGTATGGCAGCGCAGGACACGAAGATGACTGCCATTTCCAACAACGTAGCAAACGTAAACACCGTCGGCTTTAAGCGCGACCGCGTTGTATTTGAAGACTTGTTCTACAGCATTCAGCGTCAACCTGGTGCACAGG
>NZ_JYOQ01000089.1:0-391 GCF_000960545.1 Vibrio sp. S457-15
TCATGTAAGTCATGGGGCAAGGCAAACCGGGCGGAACATGTTTTATGGAAGACTATACCTACAACTTCGGCGATAAAGGGCAAGTGTTCGGCGCTCAGATGCTAGAAGTTTGTCCAACTATCGCAGCAGCGAAACCAGGATGGGATGTTCATCGTCACACCATTGGCTGTCGTTGCGCTATTCCACGCTTAATTTTCAGCGGCCAATCTGGCGATGCGTTAAACGTGTCGATTATTGATCTTGGCGATCGCTTTAGAAAGACCGTCAACGTGATTGATACCGTCACACCATCGCAGTCACTGCCACATTTGCCTGTAGCTCACTCCCTTTGGGAACCTCAGCCCCACTCAAATATCGCTGCAGCCGCGCGGATTAACGCTGGCGCCGCACA
>NZ_JYOQ01000090.1:0-9487 GCF_000960545.1 Vibrio sp. S457-15
CTGTACGCTTGAAGGGATAAATAACAAGATAAAGTTAATCAAGAGGATGGGATATGGCTATCGAGACACTGATTACTTCTTCTTAAAGATAAAAGCGGCTTTCCCCGGAAAGCCGCGATGAACCTTTTTATTCACTAAAACCTGACTTGATAAATGTCGCTAAAGCGTATATTTCTGAGCGTAACAATAGGCCGCAAAAATTCTTTGGTGAAGTTACCCGTGGCTTGTCGCCTAGATAATTAAAGGCTCATACCCAAGTCATTCTCACTAAAACAAGCCTTTCCGGGCCGCTTAGGCACAAAACCAGATAACCAAGACGATTATCAAAATTGCTGGGAATAAGACCAAATTGCGCAATTAAGTTGCTAGACCTCTAACAACTGATAATTATTCATTCATTTGTACTTTGTAAGCGAGTTTACGCTCTTGTGTTTTTCAATCGCATTACAGTACCATGCAGAAAGAGTTAAATGAGGGAGATAAACATGTTTTCAGGAAGTATCGTAGCGCTGATTACACCATTCAAAGCAGATGGTGAAGTAGATTTCGACGGTCTACAAAAGCTAGTAGAGTACCACATCGAAGCGGGTACAGACGGTATTGTGGCAGTAGGCACGACAGGTGAGTCAGCGACACTGACCATTGAAGAGCATGTAAAGGTCGTTAATAAAACTGTTGAGTTTGCCAACGGTCGCATCCCTGTGATTGCCGGCACGGGTGCAAATGCAACCCACGAAGCCGTGACATTTAGCAAATTACTCGCGGATTCTGGTATCGCAGGTTTCTTGAGTGTGACGCCTTATTACAACAAACCAACACAAGAAGGTTTGTTCCAGCATTACAAAGCGATCGCAGAAGCGAGTGACGTACCTCTAATTTTGTACAATGTACCGGGTCGTACTGCCGTAGATCTGCAACCTGAGACAGTGGCACGCTTGTCAAAGCTTGATAATATCGTTGCTCTAAAAGATGCGACGGGCGATTTGAGCCGAATTGCACTTCACCGTGAACTTTGTGGTGAAGATTTTATCTTACTAAGTGGTGATGATGCGACGGGCTTGGAATTCGTGAAACTGGGCGGCAATGGTGTTATCTCGGTAACGAACAATATTGCAGCGAAAGACATGGCAGACATGTTCCATTTGGCAAGTGAAGGTAAATTCGAAGAGGCAGAAATCATTAACCAGCGTTTGATGACTCTGCATAAAAACCTATTCGTTGAATCAAGCCCGATCCCAGTAAAATGGGCAGCGCATAAGCTGGGTTTGATTGAAGAAGGTGGCTTGCGTCTTCCTTTAACCGCACTTTCTGAAAAATCGCAGCCGATCGTGGAACAGGCGTTGACAGACGCAGGTATTTACTAGGATTGAAGTTCATACTGGGGGCGATTAAGCCCTCAGTGTTTTAGGAGTATAGATGAAGCTTTCAAGCCAGTTAGTGTTAAGTTCATTAGCTGTATTCGTATTGACTGCCTGTTCAGGTGGTGCCAACCAACGTCGTCAAGCAAAAGACGATTTCGAGTATTTGAACACACCAGCTCTAGAGGCATGGAACGTTCCGCAAGGAGCTCAACCTCAGTTCTACCCAAACTATGACATCCCTCAGGGCAATTATGCGGGTGGCTTAGGGAAGTCGGTTGATATCCGTCCACCTCAGCAAGTACTTGAGTTGATTCCTGGTGCGCGCCTAGATCGCAGTAGTAACGGTGAAGTGACACTTTGGCTATTGCGCAAAGATGAGCTAGATAAAGTTTGGCAAACTGTGCAAGGCATGGTTGAAGCAAGAAAAATTCCAGTGGAAAGCCAAACCGATTCTCGAATCGAGACAGGTTGGGTAACGTGGAACTCTCCTGACGAAGAGCTAGAAATTGGTAGCCGATACGAGATCTCTCGTGCAGAAGCAAATGGCCGACACGGTTTCAAAGTGAGCTTAATTGACTGGCGTGAAGGCGATCAAGTTAAGGAAGTGACTGCGACTAACCGCGAGCGTTACAACGTGTTCATGACTAACTTAGTAACGGCTCGTTACGATCAAGAAGTTCGTGAAGAAGCGCAGCGTAAAGCTCAAGAGTTGGTGAAACAGATTCCTGTCACGATGGGCAAAGACCGCAGTGGTCTGCCTGTTATCATCGCTCGTGCGCAATACAATGTATTGTGGCAGCGTTTACCGAACATTTTACCTAAGATGGGCTTCACGATTGAAGAGCGCAGCCAGTCACAAGGTACGGTAACAGCGAAGTATGCATCTCCAGATGATGAATTCTGGAATGAAATTGGCGTGAAACCAGTCGACCTAAAAGCAGGTAAATACACCTTCTTGCTAGGGGACTTGGGCAACCGAACTTCTATTAACATTACCGATTCATCAGGCAAACCTGTTGATGAAGAGTTCTTGAAATCTCTAGTGCCAGTTCTTGGTGCGGTGGTGAAAGAGTAAGTTAGATAGTTGAAGTAAAAAGGGACCATTCGGTCCCTTTTTTGATCGTTTTTTGTTGCTCGGAGCATAGTCCAAGTCACAGCATTCAGACGCTTAACTCAATTAGCAAGAGCGACTAGAAAGCCGCTTATTTTTGTTCGTGTTTGTTACTTTCATCGTCGCCGTAACGTTCTTTATCTAGTTCGTTTAGACGATCCAAATCGTTCTTGCGACCTTTATCCATCTGGTTGAACTTCATTTTGGCGGTGTACTTCAGAGCGGCAATGTTCCCGATGATCACACTCAAGACCACAATGATGATCACCCAAGGGTTGGTAAGAAATTCGATCATAACGCCTCCGGTGGTGGGGTGATATTGCGAATATAGGTAGATAAGATGCTATCTAAATTATTCAGTATCGATTCTAACCCTGCAATGTTGTGTTGTTGATTTTGTCGAACCAGCTCATCTTTTAGCATTTCGGCGTTCAGTTGAGCAGCACATTGTTGACCGATGGCTTTGTGGCTAATGTGCCAAGGTTCAATGGCGACGCCACCTAAATCTTGCAGATAGGGGAAGAAAAAGCCGAACTCATCAATGTGATCTTTTAACCAACAATAAAACGCCAGCTGATGACCTTCTAGATATTCCCAAGGTTCCAATTGCAGCTTGGTGTCTGGTGGAAGTAAGTTGCGAGCATACACATCGAAATCACACCCCCAATGATGACGACTTCCTCCTGGCAATGCCGACCAGCGAAGAATGGCCTTTAGTTTTTCTTCGTCACTTAACGCAGTCTTATTTAAAGGCTGCGAGTTCGAATCCAAAATCGGCAACTCGCCTTCGTACTTCCCATTCCAAATTGCGCGCTGGCGAGAAAAGTCTCGAAAGCCACTGGCAATTTCCATTTTAAATCCCGCTTTTGTTGCTGCTTCGATCATATTGAGCAGATCGTTCGCGACATCGGGATGCATTAAAAAAGCCTTCTGACCAACCATGGTTGATTGAAGGTGAGAATCGGTCGTTCCGGTGAGTTGCGCAGGAGTCATGGTATGCTCATCAATGGGTTAACTACGTGCGATTACTTCGCGAGTAGGTGTTTTAAGGTGTTTTCGTACATGTCAGTCAACTTCTCAAGATCGTCCACTTTTACGCATTCGTTCACTTTGTGAATCGTGGCATTGACAGGTCCAAGCTCAACAACTTGACCGCCCATGCGAGCAATGAAACGTCCGTCTGATGTCCCCCCCGTTGTGAGCAGCGCAGGTTTGGTGTTGTTCACTTCCGCTACGGCAGCGACCACGGCATCAAGTAGGGCACCTGTGTCCGTTAAGAACGGGTCGCCGTTGAATGTCCAATGTAGATCGTAGTTGAGATCATGCTTATCCAGTGTTTCTGTTACGCGCTGGACGATAGTGTCATTGTTCAGTTCGGTGCTAAAACGTAGGTTGAATTGAACGTTGAACTCGCCAGGAATAACGTTAGATGCCCCTGTACCCGCAGATACATTGGGAATCTGGAAGCTTGTTGGCGGGAAGTAATCATTGCCTTTATCCCACTCTGTTGTTGCCAGTTCGTGGATGGCAAGTAGCGATGCGTGAACAGGGTTATTAGCGAGATGAGGGTAGGCCACATGGCCTTGTGTGCCTTTTACGGTTAGGTCACCGGTAATAGAACCACGGCGACCATTTTTCACAACATCGCCCACAATTTCTGTACTAGAAGGCTCGCCAACGATGCACATGTCGATGTTCTCACCACGTTCCATCAGTGCTTCTACGACGCGAACGGTACCGTTAATGAAAGGACCTTCCTCATCAGAAGTGATCAAAAAGCCAATCGAGCCTTTGTGATCTGGGTGCTCGGCAATAAAGCGTTCAACGGCCACTACCATCGCCGCCAAAGAGCCTTTCATATCGGCCGCACCGCGACCATGAAGGTAACCATCAATGATGGTTGGCTCAAACGGTGGTGTATCCCATTGTTCTAGCTTGCCTGCGGGTACGACATCTGTGTGACCTGCGAAAGCAAACAATGGCGCTTCGTTACCGCGACGCGCCCAAAAGTTGGTGGTGTCTTCAAACACCATAACTTCAATTTCAAAACCGAGCGCTTTTAAACGCTCGATCATTAGGTCCTGACAACCTGCATCTTCAGGTGTTACGGACTGGCGGCTGATCAGGTCTTTTGCAAGTGCCAGTACTGGACTGTCTGTCATCCTTGAGTCTTCCTTACATTTATGAATTAAAAATCGTAGCGTATTGGTCTGCTTTGAAACCGATATGGAGTTGGCCGTCTACGTTCAGAATTGGGCGCTTAATCATCGCTGGGTTGTCAACCAACAGCGCAATAGCATTTTCTTCGTTAAGCGTGTCTTTTTGTTCTTGAGTCAGTTGGCGGAACGTGGTGCCACGTTTGTTGAGAACTTGTTCCCAGCCTAGCGCCTGACAAAATTCAGTCACCATTTGAGCATCAATACCTTGTTTGCGGTAGTCGTGAAAATCAAACGCAATGTTTTCAGCTTCCAACCATTTCTTTGCTTTTTTGATGGTGTCGCAGTTTGGAATGCCGAACATGGTAATTGTCATAATGTTTCCCTTTTTTATTCTGTTTTTACTCTCTAGAGCGCAACGCGCTTTGGGGAGGTATTTCTTGGCTGATTCAGCATCCTATCAAGAAGCAATCAAACTGACAAAACGCTGTGGAGAATAATTTTCATATAGAAGTGGATAACTGGTCTCACATGCCAAAACAGAACTTAATTTGGCATAAAGCGGATAAAAAAACGCCTAAATCAAGTGGAAAAGTCGAGTTATTGATCAAACGCAACATCTTACTTGGCAAAAACGAAATAATGATTCAGCACAATTTTAGGAGGTGTCAATGGAATTGAGTCCTGTTTTTGCAAGGCGGCTATATTTGGCCTTGTTGGTGGAAAACCTAGAAAGGCCGAATGTGCCAAAGTTGATCGAAAAAACGGGGTGGCCTCGTCGTACAATTCAAGATGTACTAAAGGCATTACCGGGGATCGGCATTGAACTCATATTCGTTCAAGATGGCCGACGTCATAATGACGGCTATTACCAACTTTCGGATTGGGGACCTTTTGATAGCCAATGGGTTTTAGATCGGGAGAGAGATATCGCTAGCAGTCTTGGATTTCGTGCATAAGCCAGCAATCGCTGGCTTTTTTCATTTCTAGGCGTCACTCATTGCAGAGGTAAGCAGAACCCAGCACGCTAAATGAGGTGATGAAATCTTGCGGAGAAACCATGAACACTGTGTCCGCGCCAATGGCCGCAGTATTGTTTTTTAAATCGTTCATCGCCCCTTGCATCATCGCGTCATTGGTCATGAAAATGTAGTTATACCAATGGCCCTCACTTCCAGTGACTTCACCTTTGTATTCGCATCGCTCAGGGTTGAACTGACCGTCAATGCGAATATGAACATCTTGGCTTTGAGCATGAGTCACGTGAGAAGGCATCGTACAACCAGAGAGAAGTACGGCAAAAAATCCAAGTAATACCTGTTTCATCCGTTATCTACCCAACATAATGTAGGCCGCAAAGCCAATCCAACTTAACGCAAGTAGCGCCCAAGGCAGCTTACTTGAGAAGTGGTTTGGTGAATCATCTGTGATGTTGTCTGACTCGATAACATCTTCTTCATGCTGGCGCAGTTTTTCACGCTGCTGTTTTTTCTTTGCTTTATCTGCTTGACGATTTCGCTCTTTTTGCTGTTTTTTGTATTGAGCTATGCCTTTTTCGATACCTTGAGCAATCAGTTTGGTTTGTTCTTTCGTTTGACCCGGTTTCTGTGTCGCTTTTGCGATCTTCATGGCTTCGGTTTGAGTTTCTAGAGAAGGAACTGGGGTTGCAGGGGTTCTTTTTTTCATGTTTCTCATCGACGTCACTGTAAATCTGCGTTTAGTTTACCTGCGTAAGATGATGAAATGAACTTTAGTTCTCATCTTTGCTTGCTTGCAACTCTGAATCGATCGGTTAAAGTGGCGTTTTTATGAAACTAAGAAGACGATATTGTGCGCTACTCATTTGACCAATATGACGCTCATGGATTTTTGAAAGCGCCTATTCTTGTTTGGCTAGGATGGATGTTTCTGGCTCGCTCTTGGGTGGTTTTTGCAATGGCGGGTGTCAGCCGAGAAAGCGGCAGCAAGCTTTTGTCCATTGTCTATCCTGATTCCAGCACGTTGTATTTAGGTTTGTCGATTGGTATTCCAAGCCTGTTATTGATGTGGCTGATGGGATTGCGTCACCCAGATCGTGGTTGGGTAAATCAAATAACGCGATATGGCCGTGAGATGACTTTGATCTTGTGCGGTATTCAACTCGCTCAGACCATGTATCATGTGTACCTAGAACATGGTGTATTCAATTGGGCAAATGCTCTAACCATCACCTTATTAACTTGGTTTATGATCTATCTTCTCAACGGAAGATGGGTAAAAGACTGTTTTAACGTGCCACAGCTTGAGCACGATGCGAAACAGCCTTCAAAAAATTAAAAACAATAATTTCCCGCAATGGGGCAAAGTATAGAGGATACCTCAATGTCACAAGCTCAAACGGCGATCGTGCCAGAAGCAGGGCCATTTGCACTGTACACTCAACTAAAAGTGAACCAAAACCGTGAAAACGTATTGGCGAAACTGAAAGCGCTTCCTGAGCTGGTTAAAGACTTAAACAACAGTCAACCGGGCGCTAATCTGACGATTTCCATCGCATTCACCAAATCATTCTGGCAGCACCTAAATATTGACGCACCAGAAGAGCTGATTGATTTTCCACAACTTGGTGAAGGCGACATTATTGCGCCAACAACAGATGTTGATGTGCTTATTCACTGCCACTCTACTCGCCACGATTTGCACTTTTACGTACTGCGCAAATTCCTAACCGATATCGCAGAAGATGTGACGGTCGTGGATGAAACGTACGGCTACCGCTACCTAGATGCACGTGACATGACGGACTTTATCGACGGCACAGAAAACCCGAAAGGGGACGCTCGCGCTGACGTAGCATTGGTAAAAGATGGCCCATATGCTGGTGGCAGCTATGTTATGGTTCAACGTTTTGAGCACAACTTGCCAGCTTGGAATCGCCTAAATATCAAAGCTCAAGAGAAAGTGATTGGTCGTACCAAACCCGATTCAGTCGAGCTAGAAGACGTACCGGCAGCATCTCACGTTGGTCGAGTTGATATTAAAGAAGAAGGCAAAGGTTTGAAGATTGTTCGTCATAGCTTGCCATACGGCACTGTGACTGGTGCGCACGGTCTGTTGTTCATCTCTTACTGTAATACCCTTCACAATATCAAAGTGATGCTAGAGAGCATGTACGGTGTAACCGACGGTAAAACAGACCAACTGCTTCGCTTCACTAAAGCAGTAACAGGTGCTTACTTCTTCGCTCCTTCACAAGAAATGCTAGCAGAACTGGCCATTAAGTAATTAATAGTTAAAAGCTTCCAAAGCCCTCCACTCGGAGGGTTTTTTGTTTTCTATTCTCTCATTCCAATCTCTTTTCAAAAAACACTAAATCTTTCTGTTGCTTGGTCGATAAGTATCCAAAGCCTTAATTTATTTGGAGTCTGTGTCTCTTGGCTATCACCGTTAATACCAATGTTGCAGCACTCGTCGCACAACGTCATTTGACCAGTGCAACGGATATGCTGAATCAATCCATGGAGCGTTTGTCTTCAGGGAAGCGTATTAACAGCGCAAAAGATGACGCGGCAGGCCTGCAAATCTCCAATCGTCTGCAATCACAAATGCGTGGTTTGGATGTGGCGGTTCGTAACGCTAATGATGGCATTTCTATCATGCAAACCGCAGAAGGCGCGATGAATGAGGTGACGAACATCATGCAACGTATGCGTGATTTGTCGCTTCAGTCGGCTAATGGCTCAAACAGTCAAGCCGAGCGTACCGCGTTGCAAGAAGAAGTCACCGCGTTAAACGATGAGTTGAACCGTATTGCGGAAACCACATCTTTTGGTGGACGCAAACTGTTGAATGGCACATTCGGCAAATCGTCTTTTCAAATCGGTGCTGCTTCTGGTGAAGCCGTACAGATTGAGTTGAAATCGATGCGCACTGACGGGCTGGACATGGGGGGCTTTAGTTATGTCGCTCAAGGGCGTGCTGATTCTGATTGGCAGGTAAAAGAGAACGCCAATGATCTGACGATGTCTTTCACCAACCGTTCTGGCGAGACGGAAAAAATCCAAATCAATGCCAAAGCCGGTGATGATATTGAAGAACTCGCGACCTACATTAATGGCCAAACCGACAAAGTGACGGCTTCTGTTAATGAAAAAGGTCAGTTACAGATCTTTATGGCAGGAGAAGAAACCGCCGGAACGATTTCATTCTCAGGAGATCTTGCGAGTGAGTTTGGGATGTCGTTGAAAGGTTATGATGCGGTCAATAACCTGAACATCACAACCGTTGGTGGGGCGCAGCAAGCTGTCGCTGTACTAGATACGGCGATGAAATTTGTCGATAGCCAACGTGCTGAGTTAGGTGCATATCAAAATCGCTTCAATCATGCGATCAATAATCTAGATAACATCCACGAAAACTTAGCGGCATCGAACAGTCGTATTCAAGATACTGATTACGCCAAAGAAACCACGCAAATGGTGAAGCAGCAGATTTTGCAACAAGTCAGTACCACTATTTTAGCCCAAGCTAAACAGGCGCCAAACCTCGCACTTACCTTGCTTGGTTAGGCGATTTGGATTCTTAATTTCAACGCAAAATCAGGTTGTATCGACAGCTCGAAAAGAAGCTTTAGCGAAAAATTGAAGTTTTTTTGCTTTTTTATCTGCTTCATCACGATTCCCTTTCCAAACGAACTTTTTTCAAAAAAATCCAAAAAATTCCCTAAAGAAATCAGGTTGAGCGCCGTTAATAAAAGTAACTTTGAGAGAACTACTTGGTTTTCCGAGACGTCGGAAACCGCTACATCGGAAAATCAATTGGAGAAATCACCATGGCAGTGAATGTAAACACTAACGTATCAGCGATGACCGCTCAGCGTT
>NZ_JYOQ01000010.1:0-411 GCF_000960545.1 Vibrio sp. S457-15
CGCTTCGACAGTTGAACACGGAAACCCTTCTTGCAGAGACGGTAAACAAAACAAGTCTAAGCTTTGGTAGAAGCTTGGCATGTCGTCGACTAAACCAAGAGAGGTGACGCGTTGCCCACGTTTGAGTGTGCGTACCAAATGTGCAAGTTGCTCGCGGTGGCTGCCGTCACCTGCAATCGCAAGGTGGGTATGAGAGTCAAGGGGAGAGAAGGCCTCTATCAGCACTTTATGTCCTTTCACGGTTTCTAATCGGCCTGCTACGCCAATTACGGTTTTATCCTCAGGAAGTCCAAAGTGATTTCTTTTAGCTTGGCGATCACCGCACTGAAACTTTTGACAATCAATACCGTTGTGAATGGTGCACAAATAGCGATAGTTGAGTTTGGTAGTGATTTGATCGGCAACAATGCG
>NZ_JYOQ01000091.1:0-460 GCF_000960545.1 Vibrio sp. S457-15
CCACTTGTGCCTGTAATCATGTCCTTGAAAGAGAAGTCATTGCGAAGAGCAAGGGGAACTTCTAAATCCTCTAAATTCTGCTTTATGGAGTAAGCAGCTAACGCCAAATAACTGGCCTGTTTTGGAGAAATTTCACTCATAACTAATCAACTATATCCTTTTTTGCAATGTAAGTATCAGAGTCTTCGTCGTACAAATAAGTGGTGACTCTGTCGTTGCTCCAATCACAAATCGAGTAAACAGATATAGGTAAACCTTTTTCGGGAGCGATCTCCACTTCATGAGTTATATTTTTTTGGTTTTTAAGTGACCCGGCGACAACCACACGCTACACTATCCTCTTCGTCGGCAACGTCAGATATGTATAAGAGAAAGCGTATGCGCAGATGTTTTGGATCGGAGCTGAACCAGCACAACCGAGAAACAAAGCTAAGTTTTCGATCCCGCCCATCCCTTGGCC
>NZ_JYOQ01000092.1:0-398 GCF_000960545.1 Vibrio sp. S457-15
GGCTACCAGGCAACTATTGCCTTTATTAGAGTGCTGGGCGTCACTGGTGAAGGGCTTGGGAGATCGATTATGCATGTATTAAAGGTCGTGGCGATAACAACTGTTAGGGTCGACATAGACCAAAGAACAGCGCATGTTTTCTTGTAACTCATTGGGTGGGTGACGTTCTGGATAATAAAGACATCATTCGGCAAAGCGAAAACATCCGTGCAATGTTCTACTGGGGGCACGCAGTGAACTCTCAAACACGGGGTGTTGAGTTGATCAATGGGATGCAGAAGTTGGAGATGATGGTGATTACGGACCCAAACCCACCTGTTGCGGCGGTAATGCACGACGGTACAGACGGAGGTTACCTGCTTCCGGCAACACCGCTGGTTGAAACATACTGCAGTGTT
>NZ_JYOQ01000093.1:0-695 GCF_000960545.1 Vibrio sp. S457-15
TATCCAGAAAGAACTCGCTGAGAACGGTAATAGCCATAATGTTAAAACCATTGCAGCCAGCATGAAGCGTCAGGATTTAACGCCGAAAGCGGCACGCAAGTTTAAGTGTACAACGGACAGCAAGCATAAGATGCCTGTAGCTCCGAACTTGCTAGCTCAGGACTTTACTGCAACGGCTCCGAATCAAAAATGGGCGGGCGATATCACGTATCTTGCCACAAGTGAAGGCTGGTTGTATTTGGCTGTGATCATTGACCTTTACTCACGGTAAGTAATTGGTTGGTCAATGGATACGAAGATGATGGCAACACTGGTCTGCGATGCATTATCAATGGCTTTGTTCCGTCGAGGGTTCCCTGAGCAGGTTATTCTTCATAGTGATAGAGGTAGCCAGTATTGCTCGAAAGATTATCGAGACCTCATAACTGCTTATAATCTAAAGCAAAGTATGAGTAGAAAAGGAAACTGCTGGGATAATGCGTATGTTGAGAGCTTCTTCCATTCGATGAAGGTTGAAGCGATCCAGTACGAACCGATCATGACCAGAGATGAGATGCGCCAAACAGTCTTCGAGTACATTGAGGTTGATTATAATCGGACGAGAAGGCACAGTGCTCTTGGGTATCTAAGCCCAGTTAACTTTGAACAGAAAAATGTCGCTTAATGAAGTGTCCAGTCTGGCTGGAGCAGATCAT
>NZ_JYOQ01000094.1:0-385 GCF_000960545.1 Vibrio sp. S457-15
GAGTTGGGCCAAAACGACGCCAACAACCCCAATCTGGCAATTGCCAGCTTATTGTGTGAAGTTGCAGGCGCCGATCATCAAATCGATGAGCGCGAGCAAGCGGTCAAACGCCATTTGCTCAAGCGCCTGCTCAATTTAAGCGATGACGAAGTGGAAAGTTTGCTCACTCAGGCGCAAAGTGGTGTTGCTCAAGCCGCCTCGTTGTATGAGTTCACATCACAGTTGGGAGAGCTTTCGCAAGAGACGCGTTTTGCGCTAATCAAAGGCATGTGGGAGGTGGCGCACGCCGATGGTGAGATTGACCCAATGGAAGATGCCGTGATTCGTAAAACCGCTGAGCGACTATATGTGGATCACCGCGAGTTTATCCGCGCAAAACTGCAAG
>NZ_JYOQ01000095.1:0-7614 GCF_000960545.1 Vibrio sp. S457-15
AACCCGAGAGTGAGCCACAAACCAAAGAAAACTAGGATTGAAACCGAAAAATCTCGACTCCCAAAGATCCAAACACCAAGGCTGTTAACCTGAATTTTTAGGCTTTCTTCATCTGGCATATAACGCCTTGCTAAGGTGTGAGTAACGCAATACAAAAGCTACCGCACAGCGCCTTAATCACCATAAGCCACCGCAAAGTAAAAATGCCACGCGTTACGAATCACTCTTAAGCAATTTGTTAGTACATGCGCTACTTCTATTTATGCGCTCCAAAATATTGAAAAGTTGCATGATATGAAAGGCTTTGAACACTGAAGTGAGACGGGCAGCTACAAAACTTAAAATCGATAGAGAGACGAAAGTTGGCTAGAAGAAAAACGTACTGAACTCACCTACTTTTACTGACTTCAAATTAGAAAAGGATTCGTTCCTCGCACTTCGACAGCAACACCAAAGAAACACAATTTTGACTTAGTAAAAACCACGAAAAAGAAGAAGCAATAAAGAAATAGGCTAAAAGTTAGAAACCGTAAATGGTGAAATCAAAGCGAACACTCCGCATATAGTGCCACCGGAAAGAACATGAAAGGTACGAACTGAAAGGTGTAAAGACGAGCGCCAAAACAGATAAACACCAAAACTTATGACCTTTGATGTCAAACCCGTACTAACGCCCTGCTAAGGGGGGATCAACGCAGTACAAAAGCCGCCGCAAACCACCTTAATCACTAAATTCAACGCATAGTAAAAATGCCACGCGTTGCGAATCCCTCTTGAGCAGTTTGTTAGTCGCGAGGCACCGAGCGACAATTTTAAGCCGAACTAAACTTTGCGAACAACAAACTTTATGTGCTTTGATGCACTTAAGTCAGACGTAGTCTCAAAGCGGCAACTCAATGAAACCACTTGGAAAAAACAGCGCCGTAGAAAACGGACTGACAACACCAAAAAGCGCTTTTGGAAAGCCAATCTCACAGTGCGAACTTTCAACAAAGTCACTGAAACCACGTGGAACTTACAACACCAGAGAAGACGACTTTTCAGCGAGTAGATCTGCTTTTGAACCAACAAACTCACCGGGCAGAGTTGCAACCAAGAACAAACGCTCGATTGCCCAGTTCTGTCAGCGCCAAAGAACAAAAAACCGCTTGGACACTTGCAAAACTTTGGATTTGAAACAGCTGAAACTGAGTTTTGACCATCGATGAAGAGCCTGCATAGCAAACAATCATCAGCCAAATTTTAAGCTTAGAAACATGATTTTGATTGCTAGCTTTTTCTGGCGACTAACGCCGCATTAAGGGGTGAACAACGCCACCACCTAACCTAAACCATTGTGCCGTAAACACTTAAGCCAATTCAAACCAAAACTGCCAAGCGTTGTGAATCCCTCTTGAATGCTTTGTTAGTTGCCAAACCTAAAGCGTTGATTTGAAGTTGATTGCCGCTTTGCCAACACTGGCTTTATGTGCTTTGAAAGACTCAAATCAGACGCAGTTTCAAAACACCTGTCACTGAAACCACTTGGAACTCAAAACGCCTTAGAAAACGGACTAACAACACCAAAAAGCTCTTTTAGACAGACAGTGTTACAGAGCTGACTTTCAACAAACAAAGCGGCTTCTGAAACAGAAGATCCAAACCACACAAGAAACCAAAGCACGATTTTCACAACCCCAAATAACTAGAAATGGAAATAAGAAAACCTAGCCAAATACACACGGACTTTAGCCCTAAACATTTTTCTTTAGGTACGTTTTTCCTCGTTGGCAACTAACGCCGCATTAAGGGGTGAACAACGCCACCACCTAACCTAAACCATTGTGCCGTAAACACTAAAGCTAATTCAAACCAAAACTGCCTAGCGTTGTGAATCCCTCTTAAATGCTTTGTTAGTTGCCAAACCTAAAGCTTTGATTTGAAGTTAATTGCCGCTTTGCCAACACTAGCTATACGTGTTTTAGTAAATTCAAATCAGGCGCAGTTTCAAAGCGTTTGTCACTGAAACCACTTGGAATACGCAACGCCGTAGAAAACGGACTTACAACACCAAAAAGCTCTTTTGAAAAGACAATATCACCGAGCTGCTTTTCAGCAAGTGAATCGGTTTCTGAAACAGAAAATCCAACCACAAAAGAAACCTGAGAACGATTTCCACAAACCCGAATAACTAAAAATTGAAATGCGAAAACCTAGCCAAAAACACACGGACATTAGGCCTAAATATTTTTGTTTTAGCTGCGTTTTTCTCGTTGGCAACTAACGCCCTGTTAATGCGTGACCAATGCAATTAAAAACACATAAATAACAGCCACTTAAATTATAAAAACCACAAGAACATCAATTTCATGTAGCAAATGTGTAGCCCTACAATCGTACAAGAGCCACCAAATAATGATAAGCAGTATCTCATGACTTCTAAAGAACCATTGGACAAGAAACTAGAGCCATTGCTCTAAAATAACGAACTGCAACTAGAGTAAGCATATCAAAAGTGAAAAAAGTAAGGTTCATTCCTAATAGAATTCACAACGAATGGGGAATGACACAAGAAAACTGTGCATTTTTAATGCTTGATCATGTGTTGCGCAGTGGTAAATACAAGAATGCCAGTCAGATAGACTGACTGGCATTGAATCTAGGGCGAATAATATTCGACGTTACTTGTCCCTGTTATTCTACTTTTACCTTAAAAAGCACAGCGTAAAACAACGGAATCACCACTAGGGTTAAAATCGTTGCAAACAACAAACCAAACATAATTGTTACCGCCATACTCTTGAAGAACGGATCAATCAATAGTGGCGCGACACCAAGAATTGTTGTGAGCGCTCCAAGTAGGACGGGTTTGGCTCGGCTTAACGACGCTTCAATAATGGCGTTATAGGGTGCTTTACCCTCGCCGATCTCAGCGTCAGCTTGATCAACCAATACAATCGCGTTCTTAACCATCATACCGATTAAGCTCAAGAAGCCGAGGATCGCCATAAACTCGAAAGGGGTTTGAAAAGCGATAAGGCCAATGACAACGCCAATAATCGCTAGCGGTGCGGTCATCCAGATGACAAGTGGCTGACGTAAAGCGTTAAACATAAAGACCACTGCAAGGATCATGGCGGCAAAACCATATGGCGCTGAAATCGCCAAACCTTCATTGGCATCTTTAGACGCTTTATATTCACCATACCAGATCAACTCATAACCCGATGGGAGGTCAATCGCCTCAATCTTTTCACGAACTTGATTAAAGGCGTCGGACGTCATAACACCCGGAGCCGGATCGGCTTGAACTAAGATGGTCGGCATACGGTTAATACGTCGTAAGATCGCATCCTGATACACTACATCTACCGAGTCTACCAGTTGACTCACTGGAATAAAGCTTCCTGCCTGCGCACTGTAAACTTCGGTATTTTCAATCGCTCTCTCATGCGCTCGTTCGCTTTCCGGAGCTCTGACCACTATCGGTATCAGATCGTTCCCTTCGCGGAAAACGCCGACATTACGCCCTGATAGTGTTTGAGCAATCGCCGCATTGATTTCTTGAGTGGTGAGGCCATAGCGTTGTGCTTCTTGAGACGAATAGACAGGAGCAAGTACTGGAACTTGCTGGCGCCAGTCGTCTTGTACGGCGATCAAATTGGCATCGTTCTGCATGATCGCTTTTGCCTTCTCTGCCAGTTGACGGAGCACTTTACTGTCAGGCCCTTTAAAACCAGCTTCAATCTTCTTACCACCACCGCGGCCCAACATAAACTTCCAGACTTTAATTGATGCGTCTTGGTATTTATTGTCGAGTTCTGATTGCAGTTCACCCACCAAAGGTGCGATTTTTGTATAGTCATCAATATCAATCAACAGCTGACCATAGCTGACGTTCCTTGCTTCTGGTGAGTACGTCAACATGAAACGAAGTCCGCCGCCGCCAATAAAGCTGGTGATATTGGTAATGCCCGGTTTTTGCTTAATATCGCTTTCGATCATCGAAACGACGTTTTCTGTGCGACGAATGTCGGAGCCTTGTGGCAAGTAGACATCAACCACAAACTGTGGACGCTGTGACTCAGGCATAAAACCCGGTGGAACAAATTGAGTTGCCCACAACGAAGCGAACAATCCCAGCACCACGACACCACAACTTAAAAAGCGGTGGTGCAAGACCCATTGAAGTACCCTACGATAGCTCTCAACCATTTTTGACGGAGGGACATCACCCTGCTGAGCTGTCACTTTTAAAAAGTCATAACAAAGCAAAGGGGTCACTGTAACGGCGAACACCCAACTTAGCAGCATTGAATAGAGGATGACCCAAAATAGCGATCCTGCGTATTCACCCATATCCGACGGAGACAAACCAATCGCACTAAATGCGAAAATACCGACGATTGTACCGCCAAGCAATGGCCATTTTGTCGAGTTAACGACCTCAGACACGATCTGCTGCTTGTCTGCGTTGGGCTCTTGCCTTAAGCGTACCAACACCCCATCAGTCACCACGATCGCATTATCAACCAGCATACCCAAAGCGATAATCAGAGCGCCAAGAGAAATGCGCTGCATCGCAATGTCTTCAATGAGCATGACACAGAGTGTACCTGCAACGGTTAACAGCAACACAAAGCCAATGATTACACCAGACCGTACCCCCATAAACAGCAGAAGGACAACAAATACAATCACCACGGCCGCAATCAAATTATCGATAAAGTTGGCTACGGATGCTCGAACAGATTCCGATTGCATTGAGATCGTGTGCAGTTCAATACCAAGAGGACGTTGGCTTTCCAACTCAGCTAAACGTGCTTTTACCGCATCTCCCATATCCACAACGTTACCGCCAGTGATATTAGAAATACCAAAACCAACTGCTCGCTCTCCGTTGTAACGCATTAACATCGATGGCGGCGTCTTATAGCCGCGAGTGATGTCAGCAATGTCGCCCAGAGTCACAATGACATTATTCTGTCCGACGGCGACTTGAAGGTTACGCAGATCATCAAAACTCGTTAGGCTAGAACGTGGAATCACCGGAATGTTCATGACACCGTTGTCGAGGTTGCCCGCCACTGTCACCACACTTTGCTTTTGTAGCACTTGTATGACGTTATTAACCGATAGACCGTATTCTGCTAGCCTATCGCTCGCAATTTCGATGAAGATGGTTTCTTGCTGCTCAGCTAGCGTCGCGGCTTTTGCAACACCCGGAACCAACACCAACTCTCGACGTAGAGAATCGACATAGTCTTGCAGTTGTTTATCGCTAAAGCCCTCGCCCGTCACCGCAAAAAATAGAGAGTAGACGTCAGAGAAGTCATCATTAACAATAGATGGCCCTGCTCCTCTTGGCAGTTGCCGCTGCGCATCGGCTACTTTGCGTCTTAGCTTGTCCCAGACCTGTTGCAACTCGTCACTTGTTTTGGAAAATTCCAGCTTTATTTCCACAGTGACTTCCGAGCGGCCGAGCAAGGAAACCGACTTAACCTCTTTAAGCTCCTGCAGTGATTGGACGGCCCCTTCAATCACATCCGTTACTTCATCGGAAACTTCCTGAGCGGTTGCACCCGCATATGGCGTAATTATGACGGCTTGGCGAATAACAAACTCTGGATCTTCAAAGCGACCCAATTTCAAATAACTGATGTAACCACCGATTAACGTAAGCGCAATCAATACCCACACGCTTGTACGCTTGGCGATGGTATAACGTGCAATATCCATGTTTACGCTCCATTCTCATCAGTATATGGGCGTACTTCCATGTCTTCTTTGGCCGAAGATACACCAGCGATTAGGACTTGCTCACCTTGTTTAAGGCCATCTTTGATGACCACGCGATCTTTATACACGGTCCCCACATCGACAAAACGTTTCTTAACACGATTATCACTGGTTACGACCCAGACAAACTGCTTACCTTGGTTGTCAGGAACCACTGCAGTTAACGGTATCGTCACTAAACTTTCACCACTTTGCGGTTCATCATTCGCAGGGAATACTCGAACCGACATGCCCGGTAAGACTCGATATCCTTTAAGATCATCGAACCCTAGAACGACAGAGTAAGTTTGAGTGTTGGCGTCCGCTTGAGTCGAATAGGTGCGTAAAGACAAATCAAACTGCTGCTCTGGAACAGAGGCAAGCTCTGCAATGGCTCGTGTATTTCTTACGCCAGACAACATAACTTTATGAGGAATATCAATAACAACTTCAAGTGCAGCGACATCCTGAAGAGTAAACAGTGGTTGATTCGCTTGAATTTGCCCGAAATTTTCAATCTTTTTGTCGCCAATCACGCCATCAAAAGGGGCAAATATTTGCGTATACTCAACCTTACGTTGCGCTTCTTCAACTCTGTTTTTAGCAAGATTGTATCGTGTTGTTATGGAATCAAGTTCCGCTTTTGATATCGCTTGTGTTTTCTCAAAAATGGCTTTTGCGCGTTCGTATTCTTGTCTGGTGTTTTTTAACTCTAACTTGGCCGAAGCTAGGGCATTTTTTGCATCCCTATCATCTAGAGTCGCCAATAAATCACCCTTTTTGACACTGTCACCCTCATTGACTTTAATATCTGTCAGTAGACCACTAATGCGAAATGCTAGATCAGCACGTTGAGATGCCCTAACTACGCCATTAAACACCAAATCAGAGGCACGCTGCGGTGCAACCACTTCTACAAGAGCGGGGTTAATTACCGGATTTGCTTCCTGTGTTGTTTCTGGCTCACTGCAACCGGTTAAAAGGAAGCTGGAAGCAATCATACTGCTTAAAACCGTACGCTTTAACTTGGTCGGAATTTTTGATTGAAAGAGCATATCATGACCTTTTTTATTCAATTGATTAGGTATACAACTAGTATTGTTCGATAGTAATTCACAAGAGACAGTTATTGAAGTGAAACTAAAGCGCACAATGCTTGCTAATCACAATTACTTGCGGATAGTTCTCATTTTTAATGTGTCTGTGTGCCCATTTAGCTCATGAGCTAACGCCAGGTTATTATCTAGTTTAGAAATCATTGGCTAGTGAAAATAGACATCAACAGTATGTAAATGAGTGATAGTACTAAGTAAGAATGGGGCACTTCTAAGTTATCCAGTTTCGCTTCTAAAACGAAACTGATCTGCACCAGCAGTTTTGGACACTGAGTTAAGTGAGTACAATCACTAACGAGGTGAATCATGACAAACAAGAAGAAACGTATTATCCATTCTCCTGAATTTAAAGCCGAAACTCTGAAGCTAGCAGAGAAAGTGAGAGTCGCTGCGGCAGCAAGACTGTAAAGAAAAACACTACAACCAGTCAGCGAGAACAAGAGCTAGCTGCTGAAGTAGCCAAACTCAAAAGACAGTTGGCAGAACAAGCAGAAGAGCTAGATATCGTAAAAAAGGCCGCCACCTACTTCGCGAAAAATCTAAAGTAGATTGCTATGAATTCATGCTTGAACACTTGCTGTGCTTCAGTGTTGTCCGCATGGTTAAGGTATTCAAGGTTTCTCGAAGTGGGTTTTATTATTGGATTAAGCATCGCCACAAGGGTATTCAACGCGAAGCAACTCGCCAAGAGTTTGATGCAAAGGTTAAAGATGCTTTTGACAACAGTAAGGGGCGAGATGCT
>NZ_JYOQ01000096.1:0-385 GCF_000960545.1 Vibrio sp. S457-15
AGAGACAGGTACAGCCTATGTAGGAGCAAAGAGGCGCTCATCCTCGCCGCACTAGAACAACGCCACCAAATCTTCATGGCGTGGCAAGAGGAAAAACTGTCATCAGCACAATCGAGTGCAGACGTGATCGACGAGTTGTTTACCGCGCATAACGGCTGGTTTCATGGTTCTGAGGAAAAATTGGGCGAGTTTCGCGGCTGTTTCTTCATCAACTCGTCCGCCGAATTCAGTGACGACAGTGGCGAGATCGCAACGTATTGCCGCCACCATATACAACAGGCTCGTGAGCTAATTCAACGCCATCTCAAATCAGACAACACATCATTACTCGATGTCATCGGCATCATGAAAGAAGGTGCCATCACTACCGCCTACATGACAAAAG
>NZ_JYOQ01000097.1:0-385 GCF_000960545.1 Vibrio sp. S457-15
TTTGGCCCTTGGGGATTACGCCTGATTAGCGATGTCGATGGGATTCTGCATTTTGCCGAGCTCGGGGTTGTGTTGCTGCTGTTCTTAATTGGCTTGGAATTGAACCCGAAAAAAGTATGGCAAATGCGAGGGCCGATTTTAGGTCTTGGCGGCGCGCAAGTTGTAGTGACGACGGCGGTTATTGGTAGCATTGTCAGTTTGTTTGGCTTGAGCATGCAGGTGGGTTTGGTCATCGGCATGGGGCTCGCCCTTTCCTCTACGGCCATTGCACTCAAAGTGATTTAAGAGCAAGGCCTCAATGGCACCGAAACGGGCCAGTCTGGGTTTGCTGTGCTGCTTTTTCAAGATATCGCCGTCATACCGATGTTGGCTATGTTACCGCTTT
>NZ_JYOQ01000098.1:0-392 GCF_000960545.1 Vibrio sp. S457-15
TCCAGTAATCGATTAAGTAAAAGATTGTTGATAAACTCTGTGTAATAGAACAAAAAAATATAACGAAAGCTGTGATCAAAAAAGTTGCGCCTATTGTTGGAAAGGTGTTTGATAATGATGAAAGAAAATTAGATTTCGGCGAACAGATATTTAAACTGCCTAAGAGCGAATCACTGATTGCAATGAATCTCGTAAAGTTTGGCATAGAGGGCAAAGTTTATTTATGTGAACAAGAGGCTCAGCGATTACTTAGCGTCGAAGGCAAGTATTTGGATGAGAAGTAGATTTCATATTTAATCACACAAGATCTGTCACGTATAGGGCTGTACTTTGATAAGTTAGTGTCATGGGATGATGTCGATAATGTATCACTTATTCATTCCATGCTGAAT
>NZ_JYOQ01000099.1:0-385 GCF_000960545.1 Vibrio sp. S457-15
GGCGAAGAAGGCCTGCTTGGCGGAGAGGGTGCGCTCGCGCGTTTGCGCGCGGCCATAGTAGTCCAGGCGCGGCGCATAGACCCCTTCCAGGGCCTTGCCGCTGCGTTGCCCGTGGGCGGCCTGCCAGCGCTGGAACAGGCCGAGGATTTCGCTTTCGGCGGCCGCCTGGACCAGCGCTGGGTACAGGCAGAAGAGCGCGGCGCCGAATACCGGGCGCAAGAGTCGGCGCATCGAGAACATCCTTGTCGTTCGATTGAGGCGAACGCCGATTGTCCCCTATCCGCCGACGCTGGCAAATGGCCCTGGACGATTTTTTCCGATTCCGCAACGCGGTGGGCATTGCGGACACGCTCCGGACAGCCTTCCCCCACCTCCAGGCCGCGGC
>NZ_JYOQ01000100.1:0-555 GCF_000960545.1 Vibrio sp. S457-15
GGCGTTAGTACGGGTTTGACATCAAAGGTCATTAGTTTTGGTGTTTATCTGTTTTGGTGCTCGCATTTACACCTTTCAGTTAGTGCCTTTCACGTTCTTTCCGGTGGCACTATATGCGGAGTGTTTGCTTTGATTTCACCGTTTACGGTTTCTAACTCTTAGCCTATTTCTTTGGCGCTTCTTCATTTTTTGGGGAGCTTTTGAGAGAACCTTGATTACTTTTGGTGTGGCTGTTGAAGTACGAGGAAAGAATCCTTTTCTAATTTGAAGCCAGTGAAAGTAGGGTAGCTCAGTGCGGTTTTCTTCTAGCCAACTTTCGTCTTTCAATCGGGGTAAAGTTTTGTAGCTGCCCGTCTCACTTCAGTGTTCAAAGCCTTTCATATTATGCCACTTTTCAATATCTTGGAGCGCATAAATAGAAATAGCGCATGTACTAACAAATTGCTTAAGAGTGATTCGTAACGCGTGGCATTTTTACTTTGCGGTGGCTTATGGTGATTAAGGCGCTGTGCGGTAGCTTTTGTATTGCGTTACTCACACCTTAGCAAGGCGTTA